>JACPBJ010000004.1 GCA_016180375.1 Nitrososphaerota archaeon
TCTAGTCGCAAAAAGGTCTATTTTCATAACAGACAAAGATGGTATTGTAAGGTTCAAGTGGGTAACCGACGATCCTGGGATTGAACCAAATTACGAGGAGATAAGCAAGGCTCTTGCAAGCATCAAGTAGTCTTGTAGACTTTGCGTTTCATGTAAAGCATTGTGAGCTGCCATAGTGTAAATATCCAGAGTAGAACGAGAACCCCTGAAATAACCACTTTTACGGCTGATGTTATTATGATGCCTTCCCTTCCCGGCAAAATCTCTGGAAGAGGTACTATAACTGTAAAGATCAGATATGCCTCTGCAATTACTAGGATAAGGGCAATTGTCATTATTCCCATGATTGGGTAGATCGTCTTCATCAGAAATGCAACCATGTTAGCGCAGCTACTATGGCTGCCAAAAGTGAGGAGAACGCTGTGAGTATCAGGATGTTGTTGACGATTTCTTTCTCTCCAAGAGGCCTATCAGCCACGATAAGCCTGACAAGCGTAATAGGAGCCTTCGGGTTCCTTTCTGCAACCAATCTCCCATCATCCAGTACAACGGTAGGTCTGACCCTGATCTTCCTGTGCTCGGTAAATCTTCTAACGCTTGAGAGGTAGAAGAATGAGTTCATGACTGCTGGCAGGATTGCAATTACACCTACTAACTCGACTCCCCCTACTATTGTGATAGCACCGTACATCGCTCCCAAGGCAAGCGTGCCTGAATCGCCCGGGAAGATCTTAGATGGAAACCTATGATGGATGAAAAAGCCAGCTGCCGTTGAAACTAGGATTATCGCTGCGGTGGCAAGAATGAATTGCTCCTTGAGAAGCAAGGCGAAAACAACTGGTAGAGTTGCTATCATGACGAAGCCACTCACGGCACCGTTCAAAACGTCGATCGTATTCACGGTATTTGCTGTGACCGCTACAGCAAAAAGAACCAGAATTGGATAAATTAAGAAAATTCTTGCAGCCCCAAATATCGGGAATGTAAAGTACGGAGAATACGTCCCAAGCAGGAGTATTGGAATGCTTCCAAATATCATCAGCAGAGGCTTTAATATTCCTGAGAGCGTTCTCAGATCATCAATTATTCCAACTATAAAGCCTACTACCGTAGCTCCTGCTATTGCAAGTACCCCATTGTCGGATGAAATTGCAAAGATTACAATTTCTGAGACTAGCAGGCCGATTATTATTGCGGGGCCTCCGGGTCTTGGGACGTTTGGCTTGTCGGGTTTGTGATAATCCATTACTACCCAGCCCTTCTTCGTTAGTGTTTTGATGAGGTAACGAGTGGAAAGATAGGTAAGCAGGAGCGGGAGAACTGCAGCCATTGTAATAAGTAGAATGGAATCTTGTAGGACTGTCATCTTTCAACCCGCGCCTGCAATTTCTCGCTGACTTGTTATATAGACGATTTTTATAGTGTTGCCTTTTAAACCGATTTTGCGGGGTCGTCGGCTAGTCTGGTCTAGGCTTTATGGCTTGGGCCCATAAGATCGAGGGTTCAAATCCCTCCGACCCCACCATTCGAATTTAGCTGCGTCATTATGTCAAGCAAAAGGAAAGCATATTAATCATTCAAGAAGTTTGACAGGGTAACCTTTTGGCGACAGCCTAGCAAATTGGCTTGTACGATCCGCTGTAATGCATTGGACTTCCTCAATCTTAGCAAGGGCAACAGGCACAGCATCATAGAACGTTACATTGCAATCGAAGGCGATTTCAGCTGATTCTTTTACTAGTTTTGCATTCAGACTCTTCGCATCTAATTTAAGGTTCAGCAGATGCTCTACGCTACTCTTAACATCACTAGATGTAAAAGCAGGGTTGTACCTTAAAGCGTTTGCCACTTCATAGAATACTAGTTCAGAAACAGCTATCGACAAAGAGCCTTTGATAAAAGAATCCAGATAGGAAATCGACTTTTCTGAACCATCTTCTGTTGTGAACCATTTAACTATAACAGACGAATCAAGAACTACCTTGTCATATCGCGCCACTTTCTAATTTCCTCGCTTCCACTCCACTTTGTCTTGCTCTTTCTCCTGATTTCTTTGATGGCCTGAGTAGCCTTCTTTCTCCTCTCCATTTCGATCTTCTCCTCAAAGGCAGCTCTTGCGACTTCGCTCCAGTTGACACCTTTTAGTTCCTTCATTGTCTTTTTAAGAGCCTTGTCAACAGTTATAGTGATATTACTCATATTATTACATGTGTAATGAACATGTGTATGATATAAGTGTTATACACACATTGCGTATTCTATCCATTACTTAGTCGTACGCCTATCCGTACATACCCTTCAAATAAGGATGCTAGGCTTTATGGTTGGGCCCATAAGATCGAGGGTTCAAATCCCACCGGGCCCGCTCCAGAAACTGGGTCAGGTACTAATTTCCCACAACCACCTTACCGCTAGGAAGCACGCCTACGAACTTCCAACCGTTTGCGATGAGCTGTTCTGCCTCATCTGCTGTTACTACCTTCTGCTTGGGCTGGTTATCAGCCTATCCGACTCTGCGTTGAGCTATAGGGACTGTCCCAATCTTTCCGGCCTGAGTTGGGGAAATCTTTAACAGTGCATATTGCATCTGCTTCTCCGAGGTTTTAAATCCCTATTTCTTCTTGACTCGCACTTTTACTACAGTATTGTCTTTTACCTCCTCAACATAGAGCAAAACATCATTCACTTCGGCTTCGTCGCCTATCTTTGGGAGATCCTTTAGAACATGATGGAGTAGACCATTCATAGTAGAGCTCCCAGTAACCTTAGGCAGATCTACATTAAGAAATCTCTCAACGTCCTCTATCTCAGTATCCCCATGAACCAGTATCGTGTTTCTGTCTATTCTCCTTATCAGTTTGGGAGATACTTCGACCTCGTCCACTATTTCTCCCACGATTTCCTCAACCAAATCCTCCAGCGTAAGTAAGCCCTCAACTCCTCCGAACTCATCAACAACTATAGCCATATGTGCCTTTTTGGATTGCAACTCTCTAAGTAGGTTTCCGACAGCCTCTGTTTTAGAGACGAAGAGCGGTGTCATAGCTACTTCCATTACGTTTAGCTTCCCTTTACGGTTTCGATAAACTGTTAATAAATCCTTAAGGTATGCGATACCAACCACTTTATCTTTAGAGCCATCGATTATAGGCGCTCTAGAGTATTTGCTCTTAATTAATTCATTTGTTGCATCTTTTATAGACATCTTAGAATCGAGGACGAACATCCTGACTCTAGGAGTCATAACCTCTCTGGCAGTTATGTCACCGGACTTTAAAGCACCTTTGATGAATTCCATTTCATGCTTTTCTATGACTCGCTGTTCGGCGCCTACTTCAATCATTATCTTGAGCTCCTCTTCAGTCACTAGTGGTGTCTGCCCTGTGCTCGACCTTGTAAAGGCAGATGTAAGTTTCTCAAAAGGAATTACAAGAGGAATAAGTATGTAACTGAGAAGTTCTATTGGCCTAGCGACCAAAAGGGAGATCTTTTCATTATGAGCAGTTGCGTAAGACTTGGGAGTAATCTCTCCAAACACAAGGATAGCAAGGGTAAGCGCTCCTGTTGCTATCCCAAGCCCTACAGAACCAAAGACTTCAGTAGATATCAATGTGCCCAATGCCGCAGCTCCAATATTAACCGAGTTATTCCCAATAAGTATAGTTATTAGAAATCGTTTAGGATTCTGTTTGAGTCTGTAAAGAGCATTAGCGCCCTTCTTTCTATCTTCAACCAGTGTCCTAACCTTTATCTCCGTAGTCGAAATCACGGCCGTTTCACTTGCTGAAAAGAACGCTGAAAGCCCTATCAGAGTAACCAACACTACTATCTGAACTGGGTCGACCATTAATTTCCTCGAATCATAATATGTTCGCCTGATTAAAGTTTAAGCCGGTGAATATGTTTTACCATATCATACTATGCTTAAGCTTGAGAGCTCGATCAGATTTCTTCTCAAAGGTGAATAAATCAGGTATTCAAATCTCACTGTGTCCATTGATTTCGTAAACCTCGTACAATATTACCCTATTCGTCATGAAATTCCTTATTAAATAGATAATGGATTTCATCAAGCATACTAGGGCCTGAGAAACATATACCGTTTCCTGGACAGAAGAAAAATTCGCCATCAAAGATTTTGAGACTCGCGCCATTTAGTGCAGCCGTGGCGACTCCATCACCTGAGTAGATTCTTACGAGATCCTTCGTTTCTACTACGGCTTTTCTATCGTCTGCGATTGCCAATGGTTGCACCATGCAAATCTTCTTACTCTTTCCTTAGAGCTTCGACAGGCGTAAGTCTGGATGCTTTCCAAGCTGGCAATATTCCTGCCAAAGCCGATACACCAATTGCCAAGAGAAAGGCTCCCAAGAAGAGCTCTGGTGTAATCGCTGGTGTGATGCTCGCAGCCGGGGCTGCTGCTCCTGCTCCCGGAGGTCTCGGCCCACCACCAGGACCACCAACAGGCCCACCAAATCTTAACCCGCCCGCGAATAGAGTGCTGGCAACGAAGTAGGATATTAGCGATCCCATTGATGCTCCTACCAAGCCGCCGATAATCCCTGTGCTTATGGCTTCAGCAAGAAAGATGAACATTATTCCTCTCTTTGAAGTTCCAAGGGCCTTCAGAATGCCTATCTCCCTGACTCTTTCGTTAACTGATGTGAACATAGTGGTCATTATGCCTGTGAAAGCGACTACTACAGAGACCGCTGCCACAGAGCCAAGTAGATTTGTTACGCCAGCTGTAACGGATTGGACTGTGGATAATATCGAAGAGACTGTAATAGTCCTAACATCATTCCCATAAAGTCCATTTATTTGTTCAACTATATTGGTGACATCATCGGGAGTCTTCGCGACAAGATAAATTCCAGCGTAGTTTGTCGTGCGCGAGAAAAGCCTTCCAGAAGCTAATGTCACGAAAATGGTATCATCGGGATTTAGGAATAGTCCCTGACCAAATTGATCTAGAACGGCTTTTATCGCCAATGACCTTGTCTGTGTAGTAACTTGTCTCTGGACATTTGTCTGGTATGAAAAGGAGATTATCTGATTCAGGTTAAGCTCAGGAGATACGCCTCCGGGAGGGTGCGCTATGTTATAACCTACGGCAGCTGCTGTATATTCTCCATCATTTGGGAGAGATCCCTGATTTATTTTTATCCCGGGAAATAATTCCTGCAACTGATTTGTTTCGATTGCGATTATTGAGGCTTGCGAGGTCTGACTAACGCTTCTTACAGTCGCCTGAATGCGGAAGAATGGAAGGGCAAGTTTCACTCCGTCCAGCTTGGACAAAATCACTTGATCATCGACTTGTAGCGTGACTCCTCTACCAGCCGGTGTGACCAGAATTGTGCCTGTTCCAAGCTTGTTAAACTGCGAGGTTGCTTGGTTGGCAAACCCTCCTGTAGCTGCCACGAGAGCAGTTATTGTTGCTGGGCCCATGGCGATCCCGATTATGGTTAGTATCGCTCTGAGCTTTCTATTCTTCAAAGCGTTGATGCCGAACTTCATTACGTCTGTTAGTCTCAAAATATCACCAAACTAGACTTGGTCGCCTTTCCATGATCGCAGCATTGTGTAGCCTATCCATACATCGTCTTAAAATGAGGATACTTTCTTTCCAATAACCTGTCAAGCTCTTCTTTTAATTGATGATCAATATCTTTCTGCTTGCTTCCCATAATATTCAGAATCTTGTTAGAATGAGTTATCGGCCCATGAATCACGGCAGGGGCATTGATATTCCCAAAAGAAACAGGGTTCTTCGTCAAAACTTCGTTAAGTATGCTATTCTGAGCCTCCTTTTCATCCATCGTAGATATAGCCCGAAGCGTATTGAAATCCAAAGGCCGAAGGCCAAATGAAGGGGCAAGAACATTTTTCACCTTGGCATCGAGTTTCTCATGAAGCCCAACTCCAATCGTCTTGTAAGGGTTCACCAATTCCTCCTTTAATATGAAAATATCATCAGAGTGCAAGAAGATAGTATCAATGTGTCCTCTTTCATCCTTAGCCGTATGCACCTGCCATCCTTGAGGGTTATTGTTGTATTCCCTTGTTATCCTGTTCTTGATCTCTATGGAATCCGGCATTGAATACCTTCCATTAGAATCAGTTATTTTTAAACCATAGTAGAGTGTTCAGCTCATTTCTCACTTGCACATCCCCTATGATCATAGTATCAGCAATTACCTCATCAATGTGCCCATTATTTTCTTGCCTCATGCGACTCCCCCCCGTATAGTTTGCACGCAGGGGCACGCCAACGATAAGCAAATTAATCCTCCAATGTCAGCAAGTTTGCGATGGATTCCTCTATCGGATTGGAAATAAGAAAGAGCCGCTTATTCAACAAAAAGAGTAACAGGGCATTTGTCGTTGCTCTTGATCATGGAATCTTGATGGGGCCTATTCAGGGGATAGAGAACATCGCCGATACGGTTTCGAAAGTCACCAAAGGAGGGGCTGATGCCATACAGGTAACTCCTCCCGTCGCTCAGGCAATCAGGGAGAACTTTTTTGGTAGAGGGAGCCCAGCACTAATTGCACGACTAGATCACTCAAACTACTGGAGGGCAACGCCAGCACCAAAGCCTGGATATTATACAAAAATCTTCACCGTAAAAGACGCGGTCAGAGTAAATGCGGATGCTGTCGTAACCTACCTGCTGACAGGGTTTGAAGATGACAGACAAGAAGCAGAGAACCTTAGATCACTAGCAGACATGGTTCGTGAAGCTCAAGACTATGGCATGCCGATAATAATTGAGCCGCTAGGTCTTGAAAAGGGCAGCCAAGCGGTCAGGAATGAATCAATCATCAAACTTGCTGTCAGAATGGCCACGGAAATTGGCGCTGACTTGCTAAAAGTTGACTACACGGGCGAAAAAAACTCATTCAAGGCCATAGTAGGCTCAACCTTTACTCCTATACTGGTAAGGGGTGGTCCGAAGACTAAGACCATACAGGAATCTTTCCAGATGGTTAAGGATTCGCTTGACTGCGGTGCAAAGGGCATAGTGTTCGGCAGAAACGTATGGCAATCGCCAGACATAACAAAGATGACCAAAACGCTCGCAGGGCTAGTGCACGGAGAGCTTAACGTAAAAGAAGCAACGAAGATGGTAAAGTAGATCAGCGTTTCAAAGACAGCACATATCTTCTCAGCAATTGAATTCCTTGCGCAGGGTCTATTCCTTTGGGGCATACAGAACTGCAAGTGCCTGCAAAATGACATCTAGCAATGCCATGAGCAGTATCTATCCTATCCATTCTCTCTTTGAGTCCTCTATCCCTGCTGTCAGCAATATAGCGATACGCCTGGGCAAGCGCCTGAGGGCCGGGAAACTCTCTGTCCGCAGCCACGGTAGGGCAGGCCGAATAGCATAAGCCGCACTTTATGCAGTGTGAAAATTGCAGATACTTTTCCAGATCTTCTGGCTTCTGCAGATATTCCTTGCTTGGATGTTCCTTCTCAGTAATGTCCTTTCTAATTATGTACGGAGCTATGCTTCTGTGATGCTCAAAGAACTCTGTGAAATCTGTCACCAAGTCTCTGATTACAGCGCAATTGTCAAGAGGCTCGATTTTGATGCTATTACTTTTGAGCTCGCTGATTTGAGTGTAGCATGCAAGCATCGGTCTGCCATTTATCTTCATGCCGCAAGAGCCGCAAGTCGCCATCCTGCAGGAGAATCTTAGCCCCAATGAATGATCCAGACGCTCCTTTGCGTAGATTAGAGCGTCTAGAACCGTCATCCCTCTTCTTATTGGAATCTGAAATTCCTGAAATCTCCCTTGCTTGGAGCGCAAGATATGCAGAGCAATTTTAGCAGATTCGATTTGCAAATCATATCAGCCTTGCTAGCAGTATGGTTCTGGTACCGTAAATCACCAAGAATAGGGCCATAAAGGTAAGTATCCAATTGACGCCTGACTCCCATTTTCTTCCCTGACGCGCTTCTATCAGAATCACCCTCAATCCATTGAATGCATGAAATGCTACGAACATCAGCAAAGCTTCAAGGGTCAACGCAAATGCGAAGTTTCTGTAAACTGATATTACCGCTAACGCGCTTCCGTCAAAAGCAAGATTTTGATCGTATGAGCCAAGAAAGAAGATAAGCGCCAAGTGAATCGCGCCGGCAACAAGAATCCCGAGCCCTGTAAAATAGTGCAAGAGCATGATTCTGCTTTCCCTCAAGATATCACCCGAAGAGCACGTTTACAGCATAAACGGCAGCAATAGCGGCAAGCATGGCACTCGCCCAAATCATAGCATCCTGCAATCTGTTCTGCGAACTTGGCTTGTAAGGATACTCTGGCCTCTGGGGCTTGCCAATGAAATATCCAAATTCAGCAAGAACGAGCCTAAGACCATTGAATGCGTGGAATGTGAGCAAAAGACCAATTGCCACCAAGCCGGCATCAAAGAGGGGATTATTCAAAATTTGGAATGTAGAATTCCAACTATTCTTTGCAAAATCATAAGCAGGCGCGCTCCATATTGAAAGCCCTCCAACTACATTTCCAGTTTCTATGATGTGCGCAAGAAAGTAAAATGACACTGCGACTCCAGAAACCCTCTGCATAGTGTAAGCCCACCTCCCAATGTTGCTTTTGAGAGGCCAGAGCCAAGCTCGGAATACGTTGCTCCTTCGTGTTTTATATACGGGGGGAGGGGGGTTTCTTTTTGCAGG
This sequence comes from Nitrososphaerota archaeon, assembly GCA_016180375.1. Taxonomy (GTDB): domain Archaea; phylum Thermoproteota; class Nitrososphaeria; order Nitrososphaerales; family UBA57; genus JACPBJ01. The sequence goes on from JACPBJ010000004.1 coordinate 8,710, forward strand.
GGCGCTCGTGCTAATACCTCCTTTCCACGGGCTTGTATTTTGTTATCTTCACTTGCGAATAATCAAGTAAAGAACCTGCTGATGAATAATAGGCCAAAGTATGTTTCAGCCAATTAACATCGTCTCTTTTCGGAAAATCCAGCCTAGCATGCGCTCCTCTTGATTCGGTTCTTGCAAGAGCGCCAGCAACGATGACCTCGCATATCTCCAAATTAGCATCAAGCTCAAGAACATTGGTAAAATTTGTATTGTATTCGGATGCTTTGTCGTCAACATGCTTGTAAGCTCTCTTTCTTAGCTCTTTTATCATCTTCAAAGCCTGCGAAAGCCCATCAGTATCTCTGTAAACATAGACATGCTCGTCCATGATCTTCTGTGCCTCCTCTTTAATTTCGTAGGGGTTTTCTTCTCCCTTGCCATGAAATATTCCATCATAGATTCTCTTCTCTTCCTCCTTCACAGCTTCCTGCGGAACCTGCACATCAGATTTTACTATGGCATACGTTGCAGCTTCAGAACCCGTGATACTTCCCCACACCAAGCATTCAGCAGTTGAATTTGCCCCCATTCTATTGGCTCCGTTTACAGAGATGCAAGCACACTCTCCAGCAGCCCAAAGACCCTGCAGTCTAGTTGCACCATCGATGTTTGTATCAATACCACCCATGAAATAATGGCACACAGGCCTTACAGGAATTGTCGCATCTATGGGATCAATATCATTGAACTTCAGCGCAATTTCTCTAATCGTAGAAAGCCTCTCTTTGATTTTTTCCGCACCCAAATGCCTCAAGTCCAGATACACATAATCGAGTCCGGTTTCTCCTTTAACTCCTCTACCTTGGTTAATTTCATCCATGATTGCCCGAGAAACTACATCCCTGGCAGCTAGATCCTTCTTCTCTGGCGCGTACCTCTCCATAAACCTCTCGCCGTCTTTGTTGATCAGAACCCCTCCATCTCCTCTGGCTCCTTCAGTAATCAGAATAC
>JACPBJ010000005.1 GCA_016180375.1 Nitrososphaerota archaeon
CTCCATTAAGGAGGCTCAATGCGATTACATCTACATCTTCATCGATGGCCATCTGCACTACTTGCTCTGGCGTTGGCAAAAGACCGCTGTAGATCACTTCCATTCCTGCATCTCTGAACGCGCGACAAAGCACGAGCGCGCCTCTATCATGACCATCCAACCCAGGCTTTGCAACAAGTATTCTGATCTTTCGGTTAACTGCTTTCTCGGGTATGTTCTTTGTAGGCTTTGGCTTTACAAGCTTAGACAAGGGACGGTTCTCTCCATTCTCCAAAGACATCTCGCCCAATATCAACAATCTCGCCAAGCGTTGCGTAAACCTTGACAGCTTTCATGATTGGATACATGCAATTAGCATCATCATCTTCATACCCCCTTTTCAGTTCGGCCAGTGCTTTCCTGACCTTAGTTTTGTCACGCTCCTTTCTTAATACTTGTAGTCTCTTTACCTGCCCTCTCTGAGCCTTGACGTCTATCTTCAGTGTAGAAATTGGAGGCTCTTCCTTTACAGCGTACTTGTTTACGCCTACAACAATGTCCCTCTCCTCCTCGGCCCTCTTTTGGGCACGATAGGCAGTCTCTGCTATCTCTCTTTGCAGGAAACCTGTCTTGATTGTTGCAAGTACCCCCCCAAGTGACTCTATTTTGTCAAAGTATCTGTAAGCCTTCTCCTCCATCTCATTGGTGAGCCATTCAACATAGTATGAGCCGCCAAGAGGATCTATAGTATCTGTAACGCCAGTCTCCTCCGCTATTATTTGCTGAGTTCGAAGTGCAATTGTAACCGCTTCCTCGGTTGGAAGAGCCCAAGCCTCATCGTAAGAATTTGTGTGCAGGGATTGCGTCCCTCCGAGAACTGCTGCCAATGCTTCTATTGTGGTTCTTACGATGTTATTCAATGGTTGCTGCCATGTTAGCGAAGCCCCTGATGTTTGAGTGTGGAATCTAAGCAGCAATGATCTTGGATTTTTAACACCATACTTTTCTCTAAGCACTGTCGCCCATATTCTTCTGGCAGCCCTGAACTTTGCAATCTCCTCGAAGAAGTTAACACACGAGTTGAAGAAAAACGAGATTCGTGGAGCAAACTCCTCCACTCTAAGACCAGCCTCCTTTCCTAGGTCAAGGTAGGTAAAACCATCTGCAAGCGTAAATGCCAATTCCTGAACAGCATCCGCACCAGCTTCACGAATATGGTACCCACTCACGCTAATGTAATTCCAATTCGGCATCTCCCTCGTGCAGAACCTTATCATGTCTCTGATGATGCGCATGTGCGCTTCAGGCGGGTACACCCACTCTTTCTGGGCAATGTACTCCTTCAGCATGTCTGCCTGAACCGTTCCTCTAATCTGCTTCGGGGGAACCTTCTGCTTCTCCGCAACTGCGGCATACATAGCAGTTAGGATGGATGCTGGAGCATTGATCGTCATGGACGTGCTCACCTTGCCTAGAGGGATTCCATCAAGCAGAGTCTCCATGTCCTTCAACGAAGAAATGTTGCAGCCGCACCTACCAACTTCTCCCTCAGCTCGAGGGCTGTCAGCATCATAACCATACAGCGTAGGCATATCAAAGGCTATGGAAAGTCCTGTTTCACCATGACTAATCAGATACTTTAGCCTCTTATTCGTGTCTTCAGGGGTGCCAAAGCCAGAAAACATTCTCATCGTCCATGGCTTTCCCCTGTACATTGTCGGGTAGACTCCGCGTGTATACGGATAATCTCCTGGAAATCCTAAATCGTCATAATCAGATTTTTGCAGATCTGTAGGAGTGTAAATCCTCTTGACCTTGATGCTGGAAGGTGTCTGAAAATCCTTATCGAGTTCAGGAGACTTTGCAAGCCATGGTTCAAGAACTTCCTTTTCCCATCTTTTCATTTGCTCGCTTACTCTTTGCAAGGCCTTCTGCTCAATGCCACGCACTTTGCTTCTTCTCGCCTCTACCTCTGAAAGCTTTACCTTCCAGTAGTTTCTGTGAGTTTCGAGCAAGAGCTCTTCTTGTCAGAATGCGCTTCCGCACCTTTAATTTGGTTTCGGTTTTGCTTTACCTCTGTACAGATCACAGCACCTTCATGCCTTCCTTAACTCTCTCTGCTGCGCTTTCCCAGCCTGATACTTCGCTTACCTTGGCTATACCCTTTCCTTTTGATGCTAGTGAGGCAAAGGCTATCCCTACACAGACAGACCACTCAAAATCACCTGTTTTAAGAAAAGTTGTCAAAAAAGAGCCCGAAAGTATGTCGCCCAACCCCGTAGTATCAATAACATGATCCACTCTGGGCACTGTAGCCTCCTTGATGGTATTCTCTGATGCTATGATCACGTTCTTTGATCCATTTGTCACTATAACCTTGTTAACACGCCTTCTGAGCTTGGAAGCGATCTCCCCAAGATTCGCCGTCCCCACAAGATAATTACCCTCTTCTGGGTCAACCTTGATAATTGTAGTTCGCGGTAATTTGTCAAATGATAGAGATGTTAAGTAGCAGTAACCATTCTTGTCGAACCTTCGCAGGTATCCCTGAGGATCAAGAAATGTCTGTACGTTCAAGGAGAGTATTTTGTTCGAGACACTTTTAGGTATCTCCCCTGCGATGGGGCTGAGTATTGCTCCATCAACCTCCAGATTGTTAAGCTGAGAATCACCAATATCATCGCATCTTGAAACGAGCTGCAAATTCCTTTCATCATTTCCTAACCTAATCCTGAACCTAGTAGTCTTTCTCTTTGCTGACCTTGCACCATCGGAAAAATTCAGGTTATTCTTTGCTAGCCAAATCGAGTATTCATCAGGGAAATCAACGCCAACCTTTGTAACGAGGGTAACGTCGCAGCCAAGCCTTCTTGCCGCGAGACCTGCATAACATGGAGGCCCTCCCAAAGATGAAATTTCAAAGTTCTTGGATGATATAGTATCTATTGCTATGTGTCCGAATATGCCTATGCGCAAGTATGCAGGGGCCTGTTTCCATAACATTTATGCATGTGAACACTTTGAGGGCCAGCGAAATACATTGACGAAGAAGAGGAAGAGCAGAGGCCGGTCGAAGGGCGGAAAGGGTCATTCAGACCAAGTCCAGTGTAGTAACTGCGGCACCCTAGTTCCAAAAGACAAGGCGAAGAAACTAACAACCCGTGTAGGCTTAGTCGAACCCATGCTTGCTAGAGAGCTCAGGGCTCAGGGAGCATATATTGCAACCAGTAGGACTCTGAAGTTTTATTGCGTATCCTGTGCCGTGCACTTTGGCTTGGTTAAGGTCAGGGCGAAAGACGAGAGGAGATTCAGGTAGCCTCTCACCCCTACCTTTCTATATCCTGAGAGCGACTGTTAGAGTATTATGACACGCTATCAGGAGAGAATTTTTGTACTGCCGTAAGTACGCCTTCGAGGAACAACAACATTGTCTTTGCATGACAAAGAGCTCGACCCTGTATTTGACCCAAAGAGAATAGAGGAAAGGGTCAGAGAATATTGGAAAGGGATAGATCTTAAGGCATTAGTCAGACGGGAAGTTTCAAAGAGCAAGCCAATTGGTTACGTTGAAGGCCCTCCAACCCTGAATGGAGAGCCTCACATGGGTCACATTCGTGGCAGAATTATGAAGGATTTGCACTACAGATATTCTACACTCAAGAAGCTAAATATTGTGTATAGGGCAGGCTGGGACACGCAGGGCCTTCCTGTAGAGCTGCAGGCGGAGAAAGAGTTAGGACTTTCGGGAAGCAAGGCTGAAAATCTCAAGAAAGTCGGCGAAGAAGCAATAGTCAAAGCCTGCAAGGACTTGATAAAGAGATATTACAAGAGCTGGCTCGAATCAGACGAACTGCTAGGCATGCTGATGGATTATGAAAAGGCTTATTGGACTTACAAGGACGAATACATAGAACGAGAATGGAAGTATCTGCAAAAGGCTTGGGAAAAAGGGCTTCTTGCCGAGGGTTTCAGGGTCGTTGCATACTGCCCGAGCTGTCAAACATCTCTCAGCCATAAGGAAGTGGGTTTGGGGTATGAAACTGTGGAAGATCCCTCGTTATACTACAAGGCTAAACTTCTCGATGAAGATGCATTCCTGATAGTCTGGACTACGATGCCCTTCACGGTCGTTACTGACGAAATGGTAGGAGTGAAGCCAGATTCCGACTATGCGTATGTAGGCATTGAATCAGAAACGTGGCTCATTGCCAAAGAAAGGATTGAGGAGATTATGAAGATGCTCCACATTGACGATTACCAAATCAAAAAAATTGTGAAGGGAAAAGACCTTGAAGGGAAAAGGTACGGGCATCCTATTGCAAAGTATATTCCAGTCTTGGCAAAGATGGGTGAAGAAGGCAAGATACACTTTGTCGTTGCTGAAGAATTCGTTGACATTACTTCGGGAACAGGGTTAGTGCACCTTTCGCCAGCAAACGGAGAAGAAGACTATAACGTAGCTCTGCGTAGAAACGTTCCTGTATTCTCTCCCATAGATGATCAAGCAAAATTTACTCAGGATGCAGGCAAGTTTGCTTCTCTCTTTGTCAGGGATGCAGATGATGAAGTTGCCAAGGCTCTAGAAGAGGAAGGCATGTCGCTCAAGTACTCGAAGATAAAGCACGAATACCCTCTCTGCTGGAGGTCTCATCACAAGCTAGTTTGGCTGGCTAGGAGAGAATACTTCTACTGGGTAGACAGACTGGGTGATTCGGCCATTGAGGCGGCACACAGGGTAGAGTACTTCTACGAGCCTCCAAAGAACAGGTTTGTAGAAATGATAAAAGAAAAGGTTCCTTGGTGCATTTCAAGAGAGAGGGTTTGGGGCACTCCTCTTCCAGTTTGGATATGTACAAAATGCGGAGAAAAGACCGCAGTTTTCAGCAGGAAGGAAATCATCAAAAGAGCTATCGAACTACCTGATGGGGAGACTTTCGAACTTCACAGGCCGTGGATAGACAGAATATTGCTAAGATGTAATAAATGCGGAGGCAAAGCCAAAAGGGAGCCTTTCGTCCTCGATACATGGCACAATAGCGGCGCCTCTCCCTACGCATCTTTCACTGACAGCGAATATCAGCATCTCGTCCCGGTCATGTTCCTCACCGAAGGAATAGATCAAACAAGAGGATGGGCTTACACACTTCTGATAGAGCATGTGATACTGACGGGTAAGGCTGAAGCACCGTATGCGGCGTTCCTATTCCAAGGACACGTGCTTGACGAGAAAGGCAACAAGATGAGCAAGAGCCTCGGCAACGTGATTGAAGGTATTCCAACTCTTAGAGACAACCCCGTTGACATTTTGCGGTTCTACGTCATGTGGAAGGCTTCACCTCTTGATGGGCTCAGTTTCAGCCATGCTGAGATGAAGACTCGACCATTTCAGGTGATAAGCACCCTATACCATCTTCACAAGTACTTCGAGCAGAACAGCAGGTATGATCGATTTGACGCCAGCGAACACACTCTGGAATGGGCGAGGAGCAAGAAACTTTTGAACAAAACTGAGTATTACCTGCTTTCTAAACTTGAGCTCCTCAAATCAACGGTTCAAGATGGTTATGAAAGGTGTAGGTTCCAAGAATCAGCCTCTGCAATAGAAGCATTTCTGATAGGCGTACTCAGCCAAACATATCTGCCGATGATTAGAGGTGAACTATGGGATGATAGAGACGAAACTCTTGACAGAAGGCTCGCAATATATGCGGTGCTTGCACATGTGTTGAAAACCCTTGACATATTGACTCATCCGATCTCTCCTTACATTACGGAATATCTCTACATGCAAGTATTCCCCTCAGAAAAGGAATCTATTCTGCTTACTGAATGGCCTGCTAGCCAGCCAGATTTGCGCGATCCGAAGCTTGAAGAGACATTCTCGACGCTGAATACGGTAATTTCAGTCGCAAACTCGGCTAGGATGAAGGCGAAAGTAAAGAGAAGATGGCCCCTGAAGTCAGCTACAATTTTGCTTCCAAAGGGTATGGTAGAGCAAGTTGCAAAGCATCTCGATCTCCTGAAGGAAATGACAAATGTAAAAGAACTAGTCCTGACAGACAAATTGCAAGATACGCCAATAAAGTTGCGACTGAAGCCTCGTTACGATCTTCTTGGTCCAATTTTCAAAGCGATGATGGAGAAAGCAAGAAAGCACCTAGAGACTTTGGATGCTGTTAAGGTTAGGGAGGAAATTGGAGGTAAAGAATTCGTTATAGTAAAGATTGATTCGTCTGAATTCAAAGTTTCTCGCCGGGAATTGGAATTTGAATACCTTTCCGATGAAAAATACGCCGTTGCAGAGAGGGAGGATATTGCGGTTGCGCTATCAGTTGAGCGCGATTTGAGACTTGTTGAAGAAGGGACGATGCGCGATATTGCAAGGAGATTGCAGGCTCTCAGGAAAGAAAGGGGTTATAGCCCTACAGAAATTCTCGACGCTGCCTATTTTGCGGGGTTGGAGCCTGAGCTTGCTGAAGTTGTGAAAAAGAGAGAGCCAGAGTTTGCATTTCTTGTTCGCGTTAAGAATGTCGCGATAGTTCAAGAGGATACTAAGGGCATCAAATGGGCAGAAGCAGAGTTAGACGGAAAGGCGTTCAAGATATCTGTCCAGTGAGATTCTCTACTTTCTTTGTCGAAACCCCAGCAATCTTTGCAACTATTCCAATTACACCTTTGAGCCTTCTAGGCAATAATCTCTCTATAAAGACTAGGTCATCAACAGTGAAGGTCTTCATTATGCGAAGCAGTAAAATGTAGATCACAATTCCCAAAGGAACAAGGAAGACGAGCGAAACAAGCTGCCTAGCATACCCTCCAATGACATATGGGATAAGAGTAAGTATTGTTCCCATGCCAATGCTCGCAATAATTGATGACAGGAGAGCCCTCTTGTCTAGTGCTAAGTAACCTAGCCTGTAAGAAGAGTAGGTTGTTATACCAGCAACGACAAAAATCATTATCGCTCTTGCAAAAGCTGCACCGACAAAACTCGAGCTCGGCACTAGAATAGATAAGACTAATCCGAAGATGGTCAGCCCAGCAATATTTGCAAGCATCACCCAGCGGACGCGTGTCGATGCTATGAGCTGTGCATTGTACACTGATGTGAAAGACGTTATGGCTACAGCGATTGAGATTATAGCAGCAGGGAAGGCGCTGCTGGAATATTCGGGTCCGAAAAGGCGTGTAAGAGGCAAGGCAAGAGCAGCTATCATGACTGCCGTCGGCATCCCCAGAAGTGTAACATACCTTGTATAGACTTTGGAAAGCGATTTGAAGGATGCTTGATCGTTCCTTCCCAGCATCGAAGCCAATACTGGCACCAAAGCCGTACTGAACGCGTTTGGAGCGTACGCTCCTATGGTAGCTGCAGCTACAGATACAGTGTAAATGCCCAGTTCTGGGAGACCCAGCTCAAAGAGAGCAAAGATTTTGTCTATTTGCGTCACTCCAAAGACAATTAATGAAGAAATTAGCAATGGAAATGAGAACTTGGCAACTGTTGATGCTAGGATGCTCTCAGACTTCCCACCTAAACTTGAGAATAGGATTGGAGCCACCAAAAGCACCAGCAGTACATCACCAATTATGTAGCCAATTATCGCCCCTGCTACATTGAAGCCCAAGAATACAAACAAAGCGGCAAGTCCAAATCTGCCGATCAGCGATATGCTATACAATAGTCCTGCCCTACCAGACCTTCCAAGCCCAACAAGCCCAGCAAAGAAGAACTGGTTCAAGGTGAAAAAAAGAACCTCGAATGAGGATAGCTGTATCCAAAATGGTTCTGCCTTTCCATGAAAAACAAATACCGCTATTGGTTCTGCACCAAGGAAAATCAAAGCAGTAAGCGGAATTATGAGAAGCAATGTGATTGCAAAAGATACCCTAAAAGCCCCGACTGCCTTGGCCCTTTGTCCTGAACCATAGTACTGAGGGAGGAATTTCGATAGAGCATGAGGAATAGGGAGGCTTGTCATTATTGGTTGAGGGAGTGCGAAATTCGAAAGAGTTGAAACCAAGTATGCTATAATTTGAATCCCAGAAATGATTCCTACTTCAGTGGTTGAGAGGAGATTGGTGAGGACAACAAAATGGGCAGTGCTAGCAAACATGCTGACGATGTTCGAGAAGTAAATGCCAGTTGCACCTCTCGCAACTCCGTCCTGCTGCTTTGCCAAGGCCCACCGTTGCGCTCCTCCTTACGCTTGATGTATAAAGGTAGTCTTACCTCAGAAATTCCCGTAGAGTATCATCTTCGGTCATCATCTGCAACCAGTTTACAATTCCAATCTCTCTTTTCTTTGGGTTCAGGAATTTTGCAACCAGCTCACCTGCAACCTGCTCGGGTTTCTTGTTGCTAGTGTCGATTTCTGAAATTTTGGATTTCTTGTAAGTATCTAAAGCCTCTGAAAGGCATACGTCTATCGCTTCAGCAACAATGTTTGACTTGATTTTTTCACTCGAATAGCCCCGTTTTTTGTATCTTTGTACTAGACCTCTGGGAGAGCAACGCAAAACAGCGACAAAATTAACCGATTTGTCTGGCAGGCAATGCGGGAGCAGATGCCCTGCTACAACAGCCTTCTTTCCCTTCAACAGATTCGGAAGTTTCTTGTAAAGGATCAAAGCATCGACATCGATCCCTTCATCATCTTTGCTAACTTCTGCACCTAGACTCTTCGCCAATTTGTTAATTTCAAGAAACTCATAACCCAGCCTCTTGGCAACAATCTTTCCTACAGTCTTCTTCCCTGTTGCAGGAGTGCCAGTTATTCCAATGATATTCTGTTTGGTCTGCTGAGGTGATCTAGCCAATTCTTGTTTGGTCCTTTGCTGCAATCTGAGTTTCGGTTTTCTCTGCAAAAAGCCCTCCCAGAATAGCTGCTGCGCTCAGCAGTATTCCAATTTCAAGGACCGAATTTACTATGCTTGCTTCCACGAACCAAATCCTTGCCCATCATCCGTCTGCTAGACCAATTTAGCGTTCGCCTTGACATGGGTCTCAATGGAGTATTCCATTATTTCCATGAAGTTTATGTCGCCAAGAACTTTTCCGTCCTTGTCAGTTATAGGAAGCGTTTCGAGGCTATGTCTCCCCATAAGAATCAATGCAGTTCTGATATTATCCGAAGGTCTTACGCTTACTGCAGGCATCATAATGTCCCTGACATCTCTGGAATTAAGGTACTTCATGAGTTCTCTGGAGCTCATATCCTCGGCACCACTAGCGAGCTTTACCTTGCAAAAGTTCAATAGCTGAACAGGTGTTATCATGCCCTTGAGCCTGCCTTGCTCATCGACTACGAAACCATATTCAGCATCATGGCCTCTTGAAAGTGTATTGAAGAAATCAATTATCGAGGCGGTCTCTTTAACCAAAACGTACCTCGAAGCAGGCGTTGTAACATCGGAAACTAAAGCCTTCAAGGCGGCGTTCTTGCATCTATAAGAGAAGGTTGTATATTAAATTGACAATAACATGGGTTATATCAGAGATGCGTATGTCATCAGCATCTATGGTCAAAAAGCACGCCCCTGTGCAGAAAAGTACCCTCCCCCCGTATATAAAGGAGCCAAAGGATGTTCAGCAGGTTCTGCTATGGCGAGGCTCTGAAGCATGGCGACAGCAAGAATCTTAGAAGCATTGGGCAGACGATAACCAGTTTGATACCCCAAACTGTTAGAGTTTTGGATCTGCTGAGGGAGACTCTTCCGGAAAAGGAAACTGAGAGTCTTGCCGAGCTACTAGCGAAGATTCCTGATCAGGTGCCGATGATCAAGACGGAGAAGGAGGGAAAGAGGGTAGTTAAATTGTTCAAAGAGAGTCCTTTCTTGAAGGGAAAGATTGTTTAGGTTCTGATTAGTGCCTTCTGGCAAATAATCATGGATGCTCCGGGCGGGATTTGAACCCGCGTCGTCGGCTTTCCCCAAGATCGAGAGGCCGATAATCAAGAGATACGCTCTATGCTTGACCGGGCTACACCACCGGAGCGTTTTGCTTTCGCTTATGAAAGGGTAATAAGGCTTCTCCGGATTATGCCTTTACGACAGCCTTCGCGGCAAGTTTGATGTCTGCGGCCTTCACTGTCTTCCTGTCTGCATGTTGAGCAAATTCTACAGCCTGTTTAGCAACCCTTGAGCCTATGTCCTCAAGGACTGTTCTGAGCTCTGCCGCTGCGTCGTCGCCGACTCTCTCCGCTCCTGCCTTCTTTATGATACGATAGACAGATGCAAGTCCAAATTCGGCTTCTGGCATTTGCGGTTCGGTTTTTGGATAGAACCATTGATATTTAACCCTTCTCTTGCCAAAAGGGTTAAATTAGGTTCAAACGTGGTTAAGATTGGTGCTACGAGTATTCTTGTAGACGCTCACGTTCATCTGTCTGATCCTCTGCTTCAAAATCGTGTTGAGCAAATTACTTTGTTCCTGAAGGCTTCAGACACGAAAGTATGCTCAGTTTCGACAGATATTGCTTCATCTAGAACTGCTCTTGTTATTGCGAATACTTTAGGAACCTTTGGATATACCTTCATTGGTATCCACCCTCAACAGTGCGCTACGGAGAGCAAGGAAGAATTCTTGAAATTTTTTACAAGAAATCTGAAGAGGATAGATGGTATAGGCGAAATAGGGCTTGACGGAACCTACTCACAAGATTCTACTTTCTTGAAAATGCAGGATGGGATGTTCGAATATATGCTGGGCCTTGCTGAGAAGCACTCTTTTCCCATCTCGGTGCACTCTAGGGGTGCAACATCAAAGACAATAGACACTCTAGGGAAATATGATCTGAAAGGGGTTCTGCTGCACTGGTTTAGCGGCACCGAACAAGAACTCTCCAGAGCGAACAGTAAGGGGTACTATGTCTCATTTGGACCATCTGTAGTGTATTCCAAAAGGTTTCAGAAACTTTCGAAAAATGCGGTCAAGGACCTTATTTTGATAGAAACTGACGGACCAGTTTCCTATGGTGCCTGCTTTGGAGGGCGCATGGCGGATCCAACTTTCCTTGCGAGTGTTTGGAATTCCCTAGCAATGGCTATTGGAGCAAAACACGAGAATCCGGTTTTGGAATTAAACCAGATTTTAGAAAAGTTAAA
>JACPBJ010000006.1 GCA_016180375.1 Nitrososphaerota archaeon
TTTGAAGAACTTTGACATCAGAGGGACGGGAGAAACTGTATCCATTCTGCTCGGAGACAAAAGAATTGGAGAGCGGAGCATGCCTCTGGCAATGGGAGAACTTCACAAGGATGCGATATACTTCCTCGGAGGCTCTCGCTACAGATCGAAGAAGTTCCACTTTAAGGGCAATACCGGCTATGCCGAGGTAGAGAGAATACCCGCAAACTATCCCTATTACACAAAGGCTCTCGTCGATGAATGGCCTACCATAACTTCAGTGCTGGAGAGCAAGACTGTTAGAGGAATCGAAGTTTCATACTCCAACTTGCTGATCGAAAAGAGGGTCATCGGCTATGTTGACATCGAAATTGGCAAGGAGCTTGGTAGAGGTGAGAGAGTGATGCTGGATGAGCCTATCTCGTACAGCTTTGGAACTAAAGGCTTCGTCTTCAGGGCTCCTGTGCCAAGGAATTCGTTGGAGAATGCGGAGGAGGAAGAGGTTGACAATGTTGCAATGAGTTCTTTTCATGCTACAGAGCATGTAATCATAGAGGGCTCTAACATGATTACTGGAGGGGCATCTCAAGACATGGGCGGAATTTCTTTGGGCACTTCGGGGTTGATTTTCGTCCACGACGGCTCTCCGGGAGGCAATGGCGCTTCGAAGGCTCTGTTTGACAGGCTTGACAAAGCGTATGAGCGAGGTTTCAAGATTCTTTCAGAGTGTCCCTGCACTTCGATAAGCGGTTGCCCTAGATGCACCTATTCATACAGATGCGGGAACAACAACGAATTCTTACATAAACTAGCAGCCAGAGAGGTTATTGATAGAATATTGAAGGGAGAGGAGACTAATCTGATTGAACCCGTATTTGGAGAGAAAGCTATAGTGTGATCCTGAAACCCTATCGGTAGGTCAGTTGCCCATTCTGCTAGAGGATAATAACAAGGACAACAGCTAGGGCATATCTAAATACCAATCGTCTATATTGCTGAACAAGAGTGGCTAGCGTATATCAAGTGACTTGATCAAGGGTATCTTGGATACTCTGAATGAGGAAGTATTGAGCAAGCTGCGTCTGGCCAAAACCATAGAACATCCGGGAGAAAGTGGAATTGCGCGCGAACATGTCTTGGCAGATTTCTTTCGCAAATTGCTCCCTGAATCCTTTGGGATCGGGACCGGGTTTGTTATTGATGCTACTGGAGGGAAAAGCAGGCAGATTGATTTGATAATATATCGTAAGGACTACCACCCCGTATTCGAGATTGGCGGTGTCAGGCATTTCATGGTAGAATCGGTTATTGTAGTTATGGAAAACAAGGCTTCACTGGCCAGCACAGACGCGTTACTCAAGGGGCTTGAAAACATAAAATCGGTTAAGATGCTCGATCGTACTAATCGGGGAAAGAACTACACAATTATCGGGTCAGACAAAAGTATTAATGTTAACCCAGACCTATTTTATCACCAAATTTTCGGCGCGATACTAACCGAGGATTCTCTCAGTATACATTCACTACGCGATGAACTACTTGGTTTTCTCCGATCGAGTCCAAGGAAACATTGGCCGAACTTTTATGCAGATGTCAGGAATATGGCCGCGTACTACCTTGACTCAGGCAATCCCCATGGGGTAACCTATGACCCAAATAAGGCAAAATATCTATTCATTTCTGATAGGCAATCTGAGATTTTCATCCCTCCTCTGATAGAACTCGCATGCGAATTGGTAAACTTTCTACGCGTTGCTCCATTGGTTGATTTTTAGCCAACAGATTATCTCCTTAGCAAAGGGAGTTCAGGCGAATATTGGGACATCTAAAAGGGAAGGCCATAGTATTCTTACCCACACTCTCTCTTAGCCCAGCTCTGACCAGCAAACTCGCTGACAGAGCAGAATCTCGTCAGAATACTTGCAAGTCCTTTATCCAAAAGCTCAGCATTCAGATTCTTTCCGCTGCAATAAACCAGAGCAACCATCCTTTCAAAGCTACCCTCCGGTTGCCCATCATCCTCATCAACCAAAGCTTCACTTCCGACAGGGCACACAGATGAGGTAAATCGAATAGCTTCAGAGTATCCCAATTCGCCTCTCTCAGGCGTATTGACCAAAGTAAGCCTTATTCTAAAGTCTCCAATGTCAAGAGTGTCACCATCAACAATTCCTTTGATAGCAGCAGTGAAGCATCGTGCTTTCCCCTTACACACGATGGTCTGATTCTCTACTTTTGCAGGAGGGGCAGGTTCTGGTTGCTGTGGAGCTGGTGCAGGTAAAGGTGCCTCACTTCCCCTGTCATTACTCATTGGGAAAAACAGAAGTGCAGATACTCCTACAACGATGATCAAGAATGCAACGGCAACGAGCCTCTTCATACCCGCGTAATCCCCTAAGCTACAAATGAGGCGCGCATAATATACTCTTGCAGTGAATCTGTTTCCAATCAGGGGTAAGCAGAGTCCTGATAACTCTTCAGCAGTTGATCATCCTATCAAATTCCATGCCATTCTTACGTTTTGAGTTTATGTATGGAAGGGGGGTAGTAGTCTTTCAAACACGGCATACCCTCAAGAGTTATGAGCCTTAAGTAGCAACGCTAAAGTACATGCATTATCTACCTCACTCCGATGCACAACACACAAGTATTGCAGATTCCAGCCGGTGCAGAATGGATTATCATACTTGTCGCAATAATCGTTCTGATTTTCGGTGCAAGAAAAATACCAGAAGTTGCAAAATCATTGGGTAGGGCAAGAGGAGAATTCCAGAAAGGCAAGCAGGAAGTTGATATAGAGCTCAAAGAAGCCAAAAAGGAGAAGGTTGAGGCAAAGGAAGACGAGAGAGAAAGGCTCGAAAAGGCTGCAAAGGCCCTCGGAATAGATGTTGAAGGTAAAAGCTTAGAAGAGTTGAGAGAAGCCATCAAGAAGGCTACTTGAGAGCGGCTTCGATCATTATAGCGACGAAGATTATTGCAAGATACGGGCTAGTGAACTTAAAGAGCGTCCAAGCACTCTCTTCCGAAGGAGCGGCAAGTAATTTCACGCTCAGGTAGATAGTCCCAGCCCCAAGAGCGATGGCAGCTACCAGATAGATTAATCCAAAGACTCCCAGAATGTATGGCATGAAGGAAAAAGCTACCAAGAGCAAGGAACTGAGCGCAATTACGCGTATGGATGTTGCACTGCTTGTCACAACAGGAAGCATTGGCACGCCAACTTTCGTATAGTCGTCCTTGAACCTTAGCGATAGGCTCCAGATGTGCGCTGGTATCCAGATCATCACCAATGATGCGACGAGAATTGCCTCCAAAGAAATGACATTCGTAATGCCTGTGTAGCCTATCAGAGCAGGGGCGCCTCCAGAGAAACCTCCAAGTATGATATTTGATGGGTTTCTCCTCTTCAGAATGAGACTGTAGACAACGACGTTATCAGCTATTCCCAGAAACATTAGAAGGGCGCTGAGCGGGTTCAACAAGAATGCAAGAGCGACTGAAAGGGTAGAAATGGTCAAACCAAAGTAAAGAGCAGGTGTTGGATGGATTCTGCCTGATGGCAACGGTCGATGTTTGGTTCTTTGCATTACTGCGTCGATATCTCTGTCTATGTAGCATGTCAGCGTATTGGCTCCAGCCGAGCCGAGAGTCGTTGAGATCGCTACAAGAAGGAGATTCACAGGAGACTTCAAACCTCCAGCTGCAATGGCTGCTCCGACCGCAGTGAAAACCAGCAGGTACCATATGGCTGGTTTAGTGAGCTCATAGTAGTTAGTGATCGAGCTTCCCTGCAGTTTTGCCGTCTCTCTGAGCATCCACCCTAGACTTCAATTTGTTTTATTTATTCTTGCCCTCATCCACATACAAAAATATTGATTCACTTGCTCAAGCAAAGTTGACTCCTCTTCCTATGAACATTTTGTGGTTCATCTCGGCAAGGTTCCAAAATATGATGCATAATCAGGCATTAGCAAATTTGGTTCGGAAGCAAGTGAAGGACCACTACGGCAGGTATCTAGGCAACATCGTCGGCTTCTCGCTCGACAATGGCGGACACATCAAGTCTGTTGCGGTAGAGCAAGCAGGAGGAGATTTCGCAGAGTACGCGAGTGAGAGGATTCTGATAGAAGGTGAGTACATAATTCTGCTTCCAGACTGGAAAGATGAAATTGAGAGACTGAAAAGAGACAGCGCTCTAGCCCAGAAGAGGTATGGCTCTCTTGAGCAGCTATCAAAGGAAGGAGAAATATCAACAGAAGTCTTCGCACATCTCAAGGAGAAATACGAAACAGAAATCACAACGCTAAGGTCTTCATTCACCAATCTGACCGAAGGATTGAAGTCAAGAATTGCGACAATTGAGGAAAAGAATACTCGTATAAGCAAATTCATCGGCAGTCTGAAAGTCCAGTACAGAACAGGAGAGATCGATGAACAGACCTACAGAACAGCCATGGAGTCGATAAGTCAGCTCCTTAAACAAGATGCAGAGGAGAGCAATGAACTGACTATGACGCTTACTTGGCTTACAGGATCATCAGAAAATCCAGCAAAGCCAGAAACTCCTATAGCTCCGACCATCTCAGCCTAGCAGGATACTCCAGAGTAGGGTGCAAAAATGCTCCCCATGGAGATAGTAATACGCGGCCTTCACATGGAGAGGTCCCAGTTGAGGCTGGGCCTCGTAATTTCTTCCATGATTATGCTGAATTCCACGCTCCTTCTTGGTAGTATGAGCGCACCCGCAAGGTCTGCTGTTCCCGCTTTGGCTTTCGGTTTCTCCGTCATTTCCCAATATTTCTTGGTCAAACAATCGCTTGAAAGATCTGACAAGAATATTCAGGTTCTAAAGGAATTGGGAGCCAGCCACGGCCTATTGCTTCAGACTCTTTTAGTGAACGTAGTCTTGGTCGGACTGATAGGGTCTGTTGCTGGATTTGTCCTTGGAATTAGTGCGATGTTCTCTCTGCAAATCATGCCGTTTACAAATGGTTTGCTCGGAGCATCAACACTCAGCGCTCAGCTACATCTTCTTTTCTTAGCAACTTCTGGTCTTGCTGGAATGTCTGTTGGTTCTTTTCTTGGGATAAAGCAGGCACTAGGCTCTAGGTAATTCGGTCTCCGAAATTGCCACCGAACTACATCCTAAGGCTTGAAAATGTTAGCAAGTCTTATGGAATGCCCCAGCACCGTGTCTTTGAAAGCGTAAACCTTGCATTTCAAGAAGGGGAGTTTGTGGCTGCACAAGGACCGATAGGTTCTGGTAAAACTACCCTTCTGAATATAATATCTGGCTTCCAGAAGCCGAATACAGGAAGGGTTCTGGTCAAGGGAACAGACATAGCACGTATAAATGGACAAGAGTTGCTAAACATCAGAACCAGAACATTTGGAATTGTCCCTCAGACGCAAAACCTTATTCCAGAACTTACAATTGCCCAGAACATCGAATTGCCCTTACTCTTGCAAAAGGTTCCCAAAGCGGAGAGGGAGAAAAGAGTTCAGGAAGTCCTTGATAGAATAGGGATAGGCAAGGTGCGAGATAGGATAGTAGGCACTCTATCGGTTGGGGAAAGAGAGATTGTAACTATTGCTAGAAGTATGGTCACAGACCCTCCGATAATACTGATGGACGAGCCCACAGAAGCGCTAGATCCCATGATGACAGACATCGTGATCTCTTTCCTCAAGAGCGATCATCTTCTCAAGAAGAAGACCATGTTCGTATCTACTCACGATGAAAGGATCGCTCGCCTTGCGGGTAGAATAATACATGTGAAGAAGAGAATTCCGTAGCTACCAGATTGCCTGAGGCTTTTCTGCCTCCTTGGTCGCTATTTCTATTCTCCTTTTCTCCTTCCCCATCCACCTTACCGATACCATGTTCAGGATCTCCAGATGGAAAAGGGCTTTGTTGAGATCTCTCATAGTTATCTCTACGCCGTCCTTCTTGAGTGCTTCCAAGAGCTCCGTGTCAATTATGTTTCCTGAACTCTTGATCTTCTCGTAGACTCTGTTGCGCAGCACATTGACCAAGAAAATCTAATGTCTCTTAATGAGCCTATCAAATTAACCTTGTGGAAGCACCTTTGGAAATCTTAAATCAGAGCCATCTTCAAGTTGACGCAAGCGATGTCATATCTGTCGGCGCGAGCGGCGATAATACTGGATACATTACCCAAAGTTGAGCATGTAGCGACTGATTATCTCGATCCTGCGAGGCAGAGCACACTTCTGGAATACGTTCTGGATTCTGTCTGGACGGTTGCTGACCAAATATACGTCGTGTTTCGCAAAGAACCTGATCTGAAGCTCATCGAAGCCATATCGCCCTTCGGAGTTAAAGTGATCATACATAGAGAGAACAGCTCGGTCGTTTCGGCTGTTGCGAGTGGATTACGGGCCACCAAAACAGAGCATTGTTTCATTGTTTCCGGAAACGTTCCTTTCATAAAACCAAACGTAGTTCATGCATTGTTTGAAGCGGCAAGAAATTATGATGCCGCCATTCCAAGATGGCCCAATGGTAAAATCGAGCCTCTGACTTCCGTTTATTCTAGGAAGGCATTCCTCAAAGTTGCAACTAGAACAAGTGACAACAACATGTCAGCCTTAGTCGACAACCTATACGCTGTCAGGTATGTGGGGATTGAAGAGGAATTGAAACCTCTCGATCCTGACCTTTATTCATTCCTGACGGTGGAAAAACCTGAGGACTTGAAGAAAGCTAGGGCCATAGCCTCAGTGAAGATGAAGCGTCCCTAGTCGCAGTCCTTCTTTCAGCTCCTTTATCGCTCTGAATGTTTTTTGATGCTGCTTGCAGATATCACCCATGCTAGCGGGGGATCTGTATTTTGAAAGCCCTGCCCCAATGAGAAATAAAGGCACGCCTACAACATCAGAAAAGGGATCTGGTGAGAGGATAATAGCCATGCCAACGGCTGACACGCTCTTCCAAGGCGATGACGGATTTGTGAGTTGTTTGAGTGATTTCTTGACAGGGGATGCTATTTTCGAGTTCTCGGAATAGAGTTTGGTCGTCTCTTTGAGACTCTTTGTATAAGCGTTAATCTTGGGAATAGCATCTGCTGCTGTCATAAATCAGCGGTGCATAGGTTGGCTTGAAAGAGGAGCAGTCTACGAAAATTGAGTCTCTGGTTAATTGACCCTCTCTAACGGCGCATATGCATGAGCTATCCCGATGGCCTTTCTTACGACGTTCGTGGCGGTATCAGCAAAGAGATACGTCATCGGCTCTATCCCTAGCGCTCCAGCATCCACTATCGCCTCTGGTTTCTTTTTAAGCTTGGGAAGAAGGTTCTGTATTGATTGAAGAACTGGGTCTGTACCTTCGCGATGAGAAAGACTCGTCACTGCATATTCTGATTTGGATTTTTGGAAGGCGCGTTTGACGCCGTCGTCGAATCTTACATTAATGGTCGCTCTGATATCAGGAAACTTTGATTGAACAGCAAGTAATACTCTGGCCATATGCTGTGACACTCCAAATTCTGGTGCCAGCAGACTTCTTGCCCTTCCCTTGACCTTGACAATTCTGCCGGGTATTGCTGCTATGTCCATCTCCCCTTTCGGCGATTTTGCTGACATGACAAGGTTTACAGAGACCTCTGGCATGATCTGGGGAAAAGTGCTAGAATCTTCAAGCAACTTTGCCGCTCTTTTGATCTCCTCTATGACCGAAGATCTCTCATCGCCAATGTTCGCCGAGCCCATCACCTTCATGCAAACGTCGCATTGTTCAAGTCCAGGAACCTGCGCCCTGTGAGGATCGCACATCCTACCATCGACCAATAATCTTCTCCAAATAGTATAGAGCGTGTAAACTGCTGCGATTTGGTTCGTAACAACGTCTTCCCCAAGAAGCGTCGCGTATCTTTCTGATTCAGATTCGCTTATCCCTAAACGTTCGGCTTTTTTTGTATAGAAGCCAGGTGGTTTTGCAAGGTACTGGCTTACTGCTGCCTGCGTCACTCCTAGGAGTTTTGATATCTTAGATTGAGAGTAGCCTTTCTTTGAAAGATCGTACGCAACGAGACCTCTCATTGCAGGCAGAAACATTTCAACCATGATTTCGCATGGCGGATGCATAGCATAAGTGACTTATTAAATGCTTTATAAACATTGACAGCGAGGGCAACTTAATGGTAAATTCGCGCCATATAGCACTCGCAGCTATTTTCACAGCGCTCGGAGTTGCTCTGTCTTTGTATCCTGGAGCTATTCCCGTTGGGCCGACAAAGGTATTGCCGTATCAACACATGGTCAACGTCCTTGCTGGGATAATTCTTGGACCCTGGATCGGCGCTGGAGTAGCGTTAGCGATAGGTATAATCAGAATAGGGATGGGCACAGGCTCGATATTTGCGATACCTGGAGGGATTCCAGGAGTACTTGTTGTAGGGTTGGCGTATAGATATTGGATGAGGAAGAATAGCGTCGGTCTTCTAGAACCTATTGGAACAGGCGGTGGGGCCCTAATAAGTGCCTTTTTGGTTGCTCCTCTTGCTGGCGCGGGACCTCTCCCGTCCGTTCTGGGGATGACGGATCAGTGGGTACTATTCTTAATAGCGTTCTGGGCGAGTAGCATACCTGGGAGCATTCTGGGGTTCGTGGTGATAACCGCACTTGCAAAAAGAGGGATCAGAATACCACTTTGATAAGCTGGTAGGAAAGAAGGTACTCATTACCGGGGACATCGGTTCTGGTAAGACTGCACTATTAGCTAAACTGCTTGATGAGGCGATAGCGGCGAAGCAAGGCGGAAAGATCGTAGTAATAGACATGGCTCCCGGACCAAGGAAGCTTGATTCACAAACGATAGGGAAGACGCTCAAAGAATATCTGAAGAATCTCGAGCTCGTCAAGTATATAGCTCCTAAGATGGTTTATGCCCCAAGAATAGATGGCAATAGCAAGCCTCACGTCGAAAAACTTGCTGTAGCTAATGCAAACAATCTCAGGGCATTGTTGGATGAGTACAATTCTATCCCGGCCAAAATCCTTTTTGTAAATGACGTAACGCTCTACCTTCAAAGAGGAGAGCTGAGCAAAGTCTTGAAAGCCATGAGAAAGTCCTCAACATTTATCGTAAATGGGTATCGTGGCAAGTTTCCTGCTGACGATAAAGGGACAGGCATCTCTAGGCGCGAAAGAAGGCTCTTGGACAAACTTCAGAATAGTGTTGATGTGGTCATCGAGCTATAGTATATGACCCTTGTAAGGAAGGCTCTAACAATCGCTGGTTCCGATTCTGGAGGCGGAGCAGGCATCCAGGCAGATCTCAAGACCTTTGCCGCTCTCGGCGTTTATGGAATGTGCGCAATAACTTCCATAACTGCTCAAAACACCAAGGAAGTAACCGCAGTAATGGATGTCAGCCCTTCCGTGATTCGCGCCCAGATTCGCGCAGTTGTAAAGGACGTCGGAGTAGATGCTGCAAAAACTGGCATGCTACATACGAGCACTATTATCAAGACTGTTGCGACTGAAGTTGCGAGATACGATTT
>JACPBJ010000007.1 GCA_016180375.1 Nitrososphaerota archaeon
CAAGTCAAAGGAGACCTTTTACACTTTTACAAATCTTTGAGCAAAATCAACCCCTCTCCGTACATGTACTTCCTGAAGATGGGCAAGAAGAAGATCATAGGTTCGAGCCCCGAGATGCTTCTTAGAGTTACTAACAGGCAGATAGAAACGTATCCAATCGCAGGCACTCGCCCAAGAGTTGCGAACAGGAAAGAGAATGAAAGACTAACCAGAGAATTATTGGCAGATAAAAAAGAAAATGCAGAGCACGTAATGCTCGTCGATTTAGCAAGGAACGATATTGGAAGAGTTTCTGTCTATGGAAGCGTAGGAGTTCCTGAGTTGATGAGGGTTGAGCAGTTCAGCCATGTTCAGCACATAGTTTCTAGGGTCGTTGGCGTATTAAGGCAAGAATACGATGCCTTCGATGCCGTAAAAGCCATTTTCCCTGCTGGAACAGTTTCTGGGGCGCCAAAGGTAAGAGCCATGGAAATCATCGATGAACTAGAAGTTGCGCCTAGAGGGCCCTATGCCGGTGCCGTAGGATATTTCTCCAAGAACGGCAGCGCAGATTTCGCAATTACGATAAGGACTCTTGTTGCCGATGGTAGCAGAGCATCGATTCATGCAGGAGCAGGAATAGTTGCAGACTCTCAGCCAGAAAGAGAATGGTACGAAACAGAGCAAAAAGCAGGTGCTTTGCTTTCAGCCTTAAAGGATGCAAGTGATTAGAATGAAAGTCCTACTGCTTGACAACTACGACTCCTTTGTGTACAACTTGGCTCAATACCTAGGCGAGCTTGGGGTAGAGCCCATAGTCTACAGAAATGATCAAATCACGCTCAGCACGGCAAAGAAGCTCAAACCAGATCGCATAGTAATCTCTCCGGGACCCGGCGATCCCTCTGACAGGAAATATTTTGGAGTCTGCGCTGATATTATTGCAGATATGGGAAGAAAGACTCCCACGCTTGGCGTCTGCTTGGGGCATCAGGGAATTGGTCATGTTTTTGGAGGCAGAATAAGAAGGGCCAAGACGCTCATGCACGGAAAGACCTCTCTTATCGAGCACGACGGGAAATCGATCCTGAGAGGAGTAGAAAGTCCGTTCAGAGCTACAAGATACCATTCTCTGGTAATAGACGACAAGACTCTGCCAAAGGGGGGGTAAGGCATGTGAAATACCCGATTGAAGGCGTGCAATTCCATCCAGAATCTATATTGACCGATGCAGGTAAAAAGATGCTGAAAAACTTCCTAGATGGTGTGCAATGATCAAAGAGGCCATAAACAAGCTCGTAGAAGGCAAAGACCTTGCAAGCGATGAAGCGGCCGGTGTTATGAACGAGATTCTGTCTGGCACTGCGACCCCGGCACAAATCGCAGGATTCTTGGTCAGTCTGAGGATAAAGAAAGCCACGGTTGAGGAGATTGTTGCCATGGCAAAGATGATGCGAAAATACTCTGTAAGAATAGCCCCTGCTGTAGATTCTCCCCTCGTCGATATAGTCGGAACAGGCGGAGACAAGATCAAAACTATCAACATCAGCACCATTGCATCTTTTGTTGTTGCGACTGCTAGAATCAACGTAGCAAAGCATGGCAACAGGGCAGCTTCGGGAAAATGCGGAAGCGCAGATCTTTTGGAAAGATTAGGCTACAAGCTTGACACCGCACCAGAAGTTGTTAAGGGAGCGATAGAGAATGTTGGAATTGGGTTCATGTTCGCACCTGTCTTTCATCCGGCAATGAAGAATGCCGCAGTCCCTCGAAGAGAGATCGGCGTAGGAACCACTTTCAATCTTCTTGGGCCATTAACAAATCCTGCTGGAGCAGATTCCCTTGTGCTAGGTGTGCCTACATTGGTTATTGTGCAGATGATGGCTCGATGCCTGAAGGACCTTGGAACGAAAAATGCGATGGTTGTACATGGAGTTGATGGGCTTGATGAATTCTCAACGATAGGCAATACCCATGTCATACATCTACATCACGGCGGTTTTGAAGCGAGAACGTATGCGCCCGATGATCTGGGGCTGAAGAGAGCTTCTGTGCAAGATATACTGGGAGGGGATGTAGAGACAAATGCCAAAGCTGCGTATATGATTCTTTCTAACAGAATGAAGAATGATGCGAAGACGCAGGCAGTAATAGCCAATGCTGCTGCTGGGTTCGTCGTTGCAGAGAAGGCCAAAGACCTGAAAGAAGGAGTACAGATTGCTGAGGAAACTCTCAATTCGGGCAAGTGCCTTGCGAAGCTCAAGGAAATGGTAGCATATACAAAAGGTGACATCTCCAAAATTGAACAGTTCGAAACAGCAAACTGATTTCTTAATTTCGTTTACCTTGAAAGTACAGAAGCTTGTCCGTTCGGGCTTCTATAATGTAAGGGAAGATTCGAAGCATAAGCCAATAAGCATTCGGAAATCATTGGAGAAAAGCAAGAGCATTCCGATAATTACGGAGGTAAAATTCTCCTCGCCGTCAAGTGGCTCAATACGGAAACAGCAAGACGTCCGCGCAGTAGTTTCATCAATGGAAAAAGGGGGGGCAAGTGGAATTTCAGTACTTACACAACCAAAGCATTTCGATGGCTCGTTGGAGAACCTTGCAGATGCAAGAAAAGCGACGAAACTTCCCATTCTGATGAAAGATTTCATTTTCAGCGAGAGGCAGATAAAAGCAGGAAGGAGGTTAGGCGCAGATGCAATACTCCTGATAGAAAGATTATTCCTCAATGGAAGGTTTGGCGATCTTGATAATCTCATCAAGGAGGCTCATTCAAGAGGCATGGAAGTTCTGCTAGAGGTTAACAGCGAAGACGAATATGGGCGAGCCATGAAAACTGATGCGGATATGATCGGAATAAACAACAGAAATCTTGGCACATTAGAGATGGACATGCAAACGACATCGAGAATACTTGCAAATTGCGGCAAGACTAGCAAATTAATTGTAAGCGAGAGCGGAATCTTTTCTCCCAAGGAAATGCAAGAATTGCGAAGGGCAGGAGTAGGAGCTTTTCTTGTAGGAACATCGATAATGCAGTCCAAAGACATAGAAGCAAAGGTTAGGGAACTTTCGAGCGTGCCAAGATGAAACTATCAGCATTCCCCAAAAGGGGCAAGTTCGGAGCTCGAACAAGCCTATCAAAAAACCAAGAACGATAGAGGGTTCAAGGCGGAGCTCAATGCACTTCTTCGGAATTATGCGGGAAGACCTACTCCCCTATTCTTTGCAGCGAATCTGACCAAAAGATGTGGAGGCGCCAAGATCTACCTGAAGAGAGAGGATTTGCTGCACGGAGGAGCTCACAAAATCAACAACACTCTCGGACAAGCGCTCTTGGCAAAGAGAATGGGGAAGAGCCGCATAATCGCTGAAACAGGGGCTGGGCAGCATGGAGTTGCAACCGCAATTACCTGCGCTCTTCTTGGATTAAAAGCGGAGATCTACATGGGAGCTGAAGATGTTAAGCGACAGAAACTCAATGTCTTCAGAATGAAATTACTTGGTGCTGAAGTGCATCCTGTAGAAAGCGGTTCAAAGACTCTGAAAGACGCTATCAATGAAGCGATGAGGGATTGGGTTACCAATCTGCTGACGACTTACTATCTGATAGGCTCTGTAGTTGGCCCTCACCCCTACCCAATGATAGTCAGGGACTTTCAAAGCGTGATTGGAGAGGAAATCAAGAAGCAGTTCAGAGCAGTAAATGGAGGCTATCCGACTGCAGTAGTTGCATGTGTTGGAGGAGGAAGCAATGCCATGGGTACATTTTACCCCTTCGTCGGCACGCCTGTAAAAATGGTCGGGGTTGAAGCTGGAGGCAAGGGCCTTGGCACGGGAGAGCATTCGGCTTCGTTGAACACAGGGTTCGAGGGCGTCTTCCATGGCATGCTGACCTATGTGCTTCAAGATGAGTATGGCCAGATAAAACCGACGCACAGCATCTCTGCTGGATTAGATTATCCCGGCGTCGGGCCCGAACACTCTTTTCTGATGATCGAGAAGAGGGTAGAGTACGTTGCTGCTACTGATGAAGAAGCTGCAAAAGCTTTCATCGAATTATCAAGAAATGAGGGCATTCTGCCTGCATTGGAACCTTCACATGCAGTTGCGCATGCAATGAAGATGGCGAAGAGGATGAGGAAGGATGAGTCCATAGTAATTACGCTCTCCGGAAGGGGAGACAAGGATGTGGGGATAATAGCAGATTATCTTGGCGAGAAGATTTGAAGATAGAGAGCGTTTTTGCAAAAGCCAAGAAAGAAGGAAGGGGAGTATTAGTGGGGTTTGTTACTGCTGGAGACCCTTCACCAGATCATACTCTTGACATAGTTTCTGCGCTCGTGAGCAATGGTGTCGATATCATCGAACTTGGAATTCCGTTCTCTGATCCGATTGCAGATGGACCAACGATACAAGCCTCTTCGCTTAGAGCGCTAAATGCAGGGATAACTCCTCCAAATGTTCTGGATATAGCTGATGAAGTTTCTTCCTCGCTTAATGTGCCTGTTGTTCTGCTGACATACTATAATCCGATATTCAGGATGGGCGAGGGAAAGTTCCTCAAGCTTGCTTCAAAAGCTGGAGTTTCGGGGGTTGTTGTTCCTGATCTACCTCCTGAAGAATCGCGAGAATACAGAAGAATTGCGAGAAAGGAAAATATCGATACAATTTATCTTGCAACGCCATCGACAACGCCAAAAAGACTCGATGCGATAGTCTCAGCAACAAGAGGATTTCTATACGTCGTTCCTCTCTACGGAGTTACGGGTGCAAGGGAAGCCTTCGATTCTTATTCCAAGAAAGTTGTCAAAGATATTGCCAGTAAGGTCAGGGGGAGGGTTCCGATTGCTGTGGGCTTTGGCATATCAAAACCAGAGCATGTTAGATCGTTTGTAGCTCAGGGCGCTGACAGCGTGATTGTAGGGAGTGCTATTGTGAAGACGATAGAAAGGAATCTTAGTGATCGGAAGACTATGCTGAGAGAATTGGGAGAACTTGCCAGAGATTTGAGCTCAGCATGTAGGAATGGAAAGTCAGTTTGAGAAGCGACCAAAGATCATCGGGATAAGCATTTCATCCTGGCTCATACCCCCATGATAACCTATCATATCAAAATCGCCCCTCTTCCTGTAACTGTAAAGGAACGCATTGTTTTTCTTGGATAGCACCAAATAATCGCCAAGAGCCTCGCGAATTTCATTGTTCATCTTTCCCGCCCCAAAGAATCTCTCTTCGATGGCTTCATCGGTAGGAATCAACTCGAGCTTATTCCTGAATTGTTTAAAGAATTTCTGAATCTTTTCGTCTCCTCTTGACGTAGTCTTGATGAAGGATGCGCGTGAATCTCCTGCAGGAGGAATCTGAAGGTTCGCGAGAAGTCCGGGATAGCTGTTCGCAATTACCCTGTTTTCACTTTTAACCGTAACATGCCCATGATCTCCTGTCATGAAAAATGATGTTCTCTTGGCTAGTTTTCTGTCAAGTTTCTTGAAGAGTTCCGTCTGCAGAATATAGAAGAAACTCCTGACCTCTGCTAGAACTTCATCCTCGCCAGCTCCATAAGCATGAGCGGCAATGTCTATGGCATCCCAGTAAGCAAAAATCATTCTATGCTTTTTCGCCTGCAACAATTTCCTGAGCAGAACTAGCATGTCAGATGCTACGTTGTAAGTTACAATTTCTGCTCCGCCGTGTATCATCTGTGTCAATCCACTATGACCATAAGGATGTTTTGTCAGAACTGCTGATGCTATTCCTTCTTCGGCCAGCTCTTCGTATATCGTCTCCCCTCGCATGAGTTCCCTCGGGTTAAGCCCACCAGAAAGAAGAGTTCCCCTCAAAACATCAGCAACGGGGCTGAAACTAATCAGACTTGCAACAACTCCAAGTTTCCTCAGGTACATCGTATGCCCGATTATGCCGTGCTGTTCTGGGAGAAGCCCCGTGTTCGCCGACGCAAGTGCTGTTGTTGTGGTTGAAGGGAAGACCGTTGTGATTGCGGCGTAATGATTTGGGCTAAGAACTCTTTCTAGGGCCTGATCTTTACTTAACGCATTTACCAGTTGATTACCAAAACCATCCAACAGAAAGAATACAACAGTTTCAGAACCTTCGAGCACTTCCTTGACTGGCTCGTCATTGATTGGAGGAGCTCTTCCATGACTTTTGTGAAAGTGATTTGCGATTGTTGAGGCCAAGTTTGCCAGAGAATATTTTTCGTAATGCGGCCTGACAAATTCTCCTCTTTTCTTTGATAGAACGCTTCTAGAAACTCTGAGCTGCCATTCCTTATCCAACATTCTCACTTATGGGCAAGTATGCAAACTTGCGGAGCGTCAACCCTGCAGAAACCAAATCGTATGAATTGTATTATCTCGCCTATAGGCAATGATTTACATGCGGACTCCGCAAGCCCCTTTACTATTTGCAGGCTGTCTTTGTTGTAAACCTCGTCTATGTACAAAGGACCGGGGATTTTCACAGTAAATGGCATCGAGTCTTTTGTGACCCATTGAATCTTCTTTGAGGAAGCCGTAACCTCCATCCCTGCAAATTTGCCTGTCACCTCCCCATTCTTCCTGCTGATCTTGATATTGAATAACTCCATCAGCCTGACAGTGTCGCCTTCTTTCAATGCTTCGACATCTTTTGCAGATATGAGAAATTCCTTCCCAGTAGCCACATTTCTCTCTCCGAGATTCTTGTCGGGGTGTAGTTTGAGTTTTAGTTGAAGCGCTGGTGCATCAACCACTTCTAGTGGAACAGGGTCTGGGACAAAGAAGTAGCGCTTTGCGATTGGATCGACCAACTTTCTATTGACAGCTTCCAAAAGATCCCAAGTAGGCTCAGATTCGCTCTTGCTGACCCCTAGGCTTGTCACAAATTCCTTGATGGCTTCTGGTAGAATTCCTCTCCTCCTAAGACCTAGCAAAGTAGGGAGCCTAGGGTCGCTCCAGCCATCAACAAGCCCCTGCTCCACTAACGGTTTTATCTTCCTCTTGGATACTGGAGTTCCTCTGAGCGAAAGCCTAGAGAATTCCACCAGCTTAGGCTTCCTAAGTTTTGCAGCCTCTAGCATTCTATAATACAAATCATCCCTGAGTTCGTACTCTTTCGCGCGCAAAGCATGAGTCACGCCATCTTTACTATCTTCAATGGGGGCAACGAAATCATAAGTCGGCCATACGCGATATTTTGTCCCTTTTAGAGGGTGCTCAGCATCAACAATTCTGAACATCGTCGGGTCTCTCATTACGGTATTTGCGGCTACCATGTCCCCCTTGAACCTGACAATCGCGTCTCCTTCCTCGAATTCGCTGAACATCCTCTCCCATCTTTGGAGAGCATCTTCAGCAGGAATATTTCGATGCCCGCACTCCTTCGCCAAGCCTCTGTTCTGCTTGACGGTTTCAGGGTCACATTGACAGACGTAAAGATACCCTGCTTTGATTAGTTTCTTGGCATAGTCGTAGAATATCTCCATGTCATCTGAAGTTTTCTTTACAGTGTCAGGTTTGATCCCTAGCCATTCGAGCCCCTTACTGAAAGCGTCATAATATTCGAGTTTTTCTGCTGCTGGGTTCGTATCATCAAATCTGAGGATGAATTTGCCCGAATACATCTTGGCATATTCGTAGTTTATGAAAAGCGCCTTGGCATGTCCTATGTGAGGAAAGCCATTTGGCTCCGGAGGGAACCTTGTTACAACCTTGCCATGCTCGGCATCTGGCAGAGGAGGGAAAGTTTTGATTTCTTCCTTCTTTTCGAAGAGTTCGGCATAAGCATCTGGAAATTCATCTTGAAGCTTCTTTGTCTGCTTCCCAATAGAAAGAGAATTTACCTCCTGAACCATTGATCGAATCTGGGACATGAGCTCCTTGACCCTCTGCTTCAGCTCTGGATTTTCTCCGAGTACTTTTCCAAGGACTGCTCCAACATCGGCCTTGCCTTCGTGCCTGAAAGCGTTGACTAGGGCATGTTTTACTATTGCCCGCTTGAGATCGTTCTCTATCTCCAAGACAGAAACTTTCCCTTTTTACCAGTCACGCACTATCATATACTCGACGAGCGAGCGTAGCCTAATCTTTGCCTTTGTGTTTGGTGCATGGCCGAAAATCTGCTCAAATTGCTTGAGAGCTGACTGCGAAAACTCTTCTGCTCTATTCTTCGCATAATCTATCGAGCCGTATTTCTTCATAAATTCGAGAACTTTCTGCACGTCCTTCTGACTTTTGGCCTTGCGTTTTTTCATGATTGCTTTTACAATTTCTTTATCCCTTGCACCGGCAACTTCAAGCAAATTGATCAAAACCAAAGTACGCTTTCCTTCAACTATGTCTCCAGCTATCTCCTTCCCATACCTTCGGTCTGCAGTCAAATTGAGGATATCGTCGCGGATTTGAAAACCAATCCCCAAGTCGATGCCAAACCGAACAAAATCATTCTTGGATATGGGCTTCCTGGATGCTACAAGATGGCCCAAACGGCAGGGAGCGACGCAGGTATACCATGAAGTCTTCTTTTGAACCATCAGGAAATAATCATCTTCGCTCAGATCCCAGCGGTTCTTTTCTATCCATCCAAGCTCTACGTGCTGCCCCTCTGTAGTCTCGTCAACCATTTTGACGAACTCTTTCATGATCAAATGAGCGAGCTTGTCTCCAAGCACATCGCAGTTCTTTGTCAGCAGACCCCACATCTTGGCATGTAACGCATCTCCAGCGTTGATTGCCAAAGGCAGGCCATGGAGTTTCTGAAGCACAGGGCTTCCCCTCCTGAACTCCGATTGATCCTCTATGTCATCGTGAATCAGAACCCAGTTCTGGAAGATTTCCAATGCTGCCGCAGTTACCATCATATCTTCTATCTTGCCTCCCAATGTTTCGCATGCCAGCATGGAGAGGCTTGGCCTTAGGCACTTCGAGGGTCTCGATGGATAGTCCCTCATCATCTTGTAGAGAAGGTCGATTTCAGGAACGCTATGATCCTTTGGCAGAGCGTCAAGTATGTAATTCCTCAGCATTGCAGTGTTAGACTCCAGCAAATCGAGCAGCTCTACAGAAGTCATTTCGCTCGCCTCACCTTGTTCGAATTACTCCACTGCAGAAGTTCTCCTGTAAGCACGTATCTGGCTCTGGAAAGTTGTTTCAAATCTTTGGCACCAACAAGAAACATCGCAGCCATGAGTTGAAGCTCGAGCCTTTCGATGAAATCGCATAGCGATTGAAATGATTCGGCTGCGTGTTTCAGCATAGGGAGTGCCAGCCCGCAGAGATTCGCTCCGAGCACCATACATTTTGCAATTTCTAATCCATTTCTGAGACCGCCGGAGGCTATCAAGGGAACCTTGACAGCCTTTCTAACTTCAATAAGGCTTGCCGCCGTAGGGATTCCCCAGTCCCAAAAAATCTCTCCAAGTTCTGCTTTGCGCGTTATCTTCTCTGCCTTCGCCCTTATCTGCTCTACTCCTGCCCAGCTCGTTCCTCCGAGCCCTGAGACGTTTATCGAAGCCACGCCAGCCTTCACCAATCTGGTGGCAACTTCTGCAGATATGCCTGCCCCCACCTCTTTTACAATAATAGGAACATCCAATTTGGAAGCAAGTGCCTCAATTCCTTTCAGAACCCCTTTGAATCTTGGTTCGCCCTCAGGCTGAACGAGCTCCTGAAGGGGGTTTAGATGAACGGCAAGTGCATCTGCATCTATCATCCGCAACAGCTTCTGAGCATCATTAACAGAAAGGTTCTCGGCAAGTTGAGCTCCTCCAATGTTGGCCATGAGGAAGATATCTGGTGCTGCTCTCCTCACAACTTTGTAAGTTTCTGCAAGGGCTTCTGATTTCAGACCTGCCCTTTGGCTCCCAACCCCCATTCCAAGACCGTACTCAGCAGCAGCCTTGGCAAGGGTTTCGTTGAGCTTTGTAGCTGCAGGTGTACCTCCTGTCATTGAATCTATTAGAATAGGGGCCGAAAACCTATGGTGCAGATAATTCGTTGAAGTATTAATATCCTCAAAATTCAGTTCGGGTAAGGCGTTATGGATGAAGCTGACGCACTCAAGAAGTGTTGATGCCTGCTTAGCCTGAACCTGCTCGTTGAGGGTTATCATGATACCCTCTTTCTTCCTGTCCTCGATTTTGTGATTAGCCTGTTCCATGTGTAGGCTAGGCAAGCAATTTCCCTTTTACTAGAGTGCCCTCGTGATCCTTCCCTTTTAATGCTTTGATCAAGTGCTCTTTCTTTAGACCGTTTGTAAAATGAACGTTGATGCCAATTCTCGCTATCTTGATGGCTTCTTTGAGTTTGCCTTCCATGCCTCCAGTGACATCAATCTTTACAGGGTCAACGGCAAGGCGCTTCGCCTCTTCTATCGAAAGTTCCTCTATTGGACGCTCATCTTTTCGATAATTCCTGTATATACCATCTACATCCATAGCAAAAACCACCCTTACTGGGTGAAGCAGTTCTGCAAGATCACGAACTATCTCATCGCCAGAAATTATTCTGAAGCCTTCGCTTGTTGGAATGACATCTCCGAAGCTGATGGGGGAGATTCCCTGCTGAATGAGGTTCGTTAGAATGGTTTTCCATTTTTCATGTATTCCTCCTATATTGTAGAGAGCGAAGGGCTGAAGCCAGTATACTTGAACGCCTTTTGATCGAAGCGCTTCGATAACCATCGAATCCAGTTTCATTACTGAATCCCTAATCTCCGCGACAGCTTCTGGACTTGCCATGGATGGATGCCTTGAAAGGCCATATTTCTTTGCAAGGAAGTGCCCGAATGAGCCAGCTCCGTGAACGAGAACCAGAGGCTCGCCAAACTCCGCTACTGCTTCTGCTGCTGATCGAATCCCCTCCAAGCGTGGAGTGAGCGGCTTATCCTTCTCTGTGATCACAGAGCCTCCTATCTTGAGGATTATTATTCTTCCCATACCTTCAAACCCTGCTGAGGCAACTTTACAAGGAAAGCATCAAAGCCCCTGCTCTTGAGAGCTTTCACAACGTCCTGAGCCTTGCCTTGCTTGGGGATGGAGATTATCGCTCCTCCTCCGCCTCCCCCAGTAATCTTTGCCACCAATGCACCGTTCTCTAGACATATTTCTATCATCTCATCGGTAGTTGGAATTGCTAGCCCGAGCCAAGACAGAGTCGAGTTATGAAAAGTCATCACAGATGCCAGATCATCGAAGTCACCTTTTTCCATAGATTTTGATGCGAGCATTGAGAGACGCGAAGAAGATGCAACTAAGGCATTGAAGAAATTTGGCGAAGTTTTTCTTACCTCTGCTACTCTGCTGATCATTTTCGCAGTCCTCCTTGATAGACCACTCAGTCCAACAACGGCATTGCACTCTTCAACTTTGACTTCTTTTGGAGGCTCGCCCTTCCTGTACAGAAGTATCCCTCCATAGACGGAAACTGCGACATCGATGCCCGATGGATTTCCATGAACAATTCTTTCTGATTCCATCGCAAGATCGAAGATATCTCTCTTTGAAAGATCAGTGCCAAGAGCTTTTCCCACTGAAGCAACGGTAGCGACTGCGACGGCGCTTGAAGAGCCTAAACCTGAAGATGGAGGGATGTCGGATTTTATCGTGACTCTGACCTGCTTCTTGCTGGATAGATGCTCCTTTGTTGCGTAAATGGCTTTTGCAATTGGATAAAGCCCCTTTCCTACGCCCTTCGCGATCTTGCTTCTCGTTCCGTAGTTTTCAGAGATTATTTCATCTTCGTTTGCCAGCTCGGCAGATGCAGTTACACTCTTGTCA
This sequence comes from Nitrososphaerota archaeon, assembly GCA_016180375.1. GTDB lineage: Archaea > Thermoproteota > Nitrososphaeria > Nitrososphaerales > UBA57 > JACPBJ01. Next base: position 11,765 of record JACPBJ010000007.1, read on the forward strand.
ATCGCAGCGGCCAATGCTGTAGAGCCCCATACTACAAAGTGCTCACCCGCAAGAATTATTTTTCCCGGTGCAGCGGCACAAATCTTCAAGTGCCTCACCTACGAAAAGCTGATAGACGCATATCCGACAACTGAATCCCTACTGCCTCCTGTATCTCCGCTCGTTGCATATTGCAGTAACTTGCCTTTGCTCGCGCCGAGCATCTTTGAAACTTTCATGACGGCTGCTATTGGTCCGTAGCCGCATGCACTAAGATCGAGTTTCCTTAAAGTTTTGTAATGCGCATCAATGTCCAAGTTTTGAATGACCTCTATGAGCTGATTATCCTTCTTGCTCGCAACTTGATGAGGCTCATAGTGCGTGAGATCTGAAGACGCTATTACAAATGCATTCCATTTTGGTGCAATCTTTGATATGGCTTCTCCAACCTCTTCCGCGGTCTTCTGGTCCTGAAGCAGCATTGAAACAGGTAGAACCCTGAAGGGCTTGCTGAATATGAATTGGAGGAACGGTACCTGAACCTCTATCGAATGCTCCTGCATATGCGAAATGTCATCAACATCTATTATTCCCGAAGCCTCTACCAATTCCTTAGCGGCATCTCTAGCTATTGGAACTTCGCCCAGAGGCGTAAGCCATGATTTGGCCGCTGGAACCGCGACTCCAC
>JACPBJ010000202.1 GCA_016180375.1 Nitrososphaerota archaeon
CTGAGCTCAAACCAAAAAGGAAGATTTGTTCGATACCCATCATACTATAAGAACCAGTAAGATAGGGCTCGTAAAGGAGCATGGTATCTGGCCTTTTATTCGCTATAGCGACTACCAACCAGCCATACTTTGACCATATTCCTCGTACCCACTTCATGCACAGATGATGCATACCCCGAGCCTTCGGTGTATACATGGACAAGCCCTAATTCCGAATCAAATTCGATTCTTATCCGACTTGTGGCGAGTGCGTGTGCCGCGAGGCGTCGCACCAGCTCACCTTCTGGTAGCGGGTAGAGGCCCAAGAAGGGTTCTGATAACTTAGGGTATGGAACGACCCCTCCCCCATCGTTTATAGGCCCCCCTAGCCCGGGTGGAGGGATCCAATGGAGCTACTCGTGGCCTAGAACAGGAACATCTTAACATGGCAGCTATTCCCCAGCCGATCCTTTAGAATAGCAAACACACTTAAGAAACCCTGAAGAGTTATCAGAACGCTAAGAAGTATTTCTAGACAATGAGTCAGGGCCCTTGTATTCGCTATAGATCTAAAATATAGTACTGCAAGTCAGGGCCCTTGTATTCGCTATAGATCTAAAATATAGTACTGCAACGAGGATTCGGGGTTCACTAACTTTAGAAGCCCGGATTGCTTGTCATAACTACCATGTCAACTCCACTTCCATCATGGTGGAATGTTGTTCCACTTTACAGTTTCAAGGCGCCCCTCATACTGCCTCGACCCCTATTAACCCGCTAACGGTGAAAAAAATTGCTGAACATGAAAAAGATTGTAGGAATATTGACGATTGCATCTCTCGTAGCTGCACCGATGCTAGCGAGTACGGCTAACGCAGAAAGAACAAGCCACCTAGCAGCAAGAGAAGAACCTGGTAGATTGACGTTAACCAATGGAGGCCTAACCGTTATAGTCACAGCTGAGGGCAAGCATCCACAATTCTTCTGGTATGCAAACAATCTGAACAATACCATCTATCACATCAAGTACAAAGGCATAGTAGAGTTCATAGACATGGGACAGGAGATATTCCAAAGAAAGTTCAAGGCGGATCTAGAGAGGTTCATTCGAACAGGAGCAGATGGGATAATGGCCATAAGCGCATCAAAGGTCGGAAAGAATGTCACCCTTTCTGGGTCAATGAATCAGAATCGAGATGTATCCCCAGAAAAGATCTTCAACTATGTCCTTCGTGAAGGAGATCATCGCATAGGGGTCAATATTACGAAGCAGACTCTCGCTAGGGGAGACCTCAATGGGGATGTAATTATTAGAGGAACTATAGCTCAATCGGGATCGATTCTATACGTCAAGGCAATATCTGTAACATCATTAGAAGTTCTGCGCGCTGAGCTCGGGCAAACTCATCACCCATCTTTATTCGAATTCAACCAAGGGAAGTGGAAGTTTTCAGGCTTACAGCCCATAAAGGCAGGATCGAAAGTCATTGGCTATCAGTTCAATTTCACTCTGAGCGGGGTCAATAACAAGTTCTTCAACTACCTAGAAAACCAGATCGTAATCAGGAACAGGCTCTACAACTCGACGGTGAAAGAAGGAAACATTACCGTGACTAAAGCCTCCATGAAGACCGACATCATGATCAAGACATGGAAGTGGGAACTGAATTCAACCGAGGGAAGACTCATAGACATCCCTCTCAGCAAGGACAAAATCGCCTTATGGCTAGAACTGACCGCGTTTAGAGCCGGCAAGGTCGCAGATGCAATGGAGGAAAAGGCGGAACGCGTGCTCACTGAGGTTCAGTCTCGCGACAAAAAGATAGAAACAAAAGAGGACGAGGAGAAGAAAGGGGTGGATGAGAAAGCTCTAGAAACTTACGGCCGTGAGCACAGGATAACATTCCTAAGTCAAAGCAAAACCTTGGGAGGATACTTCAACTTTAGTAATACAGCAACCCTCTACCCAAAAGGGAATCCAGCTGAAGCTGAAACCGTAAAGGTTCGTTCCGCATACTTGCCAGACGACCACAAGCTAAAACTCTTCATAGTCTACCCTAACTTTGGAGCGAAGAGTCTTGAGCATGACCCGCAAATTGGTGTCATCACCGACGAGCCGATAACTCCGCTGTATGCGGTTGACCTGGCATCCCTCAAAGTCGAACAGCTGGCTCAGCTTCCAGAAGCCCCACCTCCGGCAGCAGTCGCACAACCCGTAGCACCATTACCAGCTCCGCAACCACAGCAACCGGGTCCTGCACCAGCACCCCAGCCTCAACCGCAAGCAGAACAACCAGCACCAGCCCAGGCTCCTCAATCCAAGGAACCCGCTAACGTTACGTCAGACATAAGCACTCTTGCAATAGTTGGAGTCGTTGCAGGAATAGTGGCCATAGCAATTGCGGTAGCGGCTAGGCGCAGCAAGTGGTCAATCAATGAGGACAACTGAGGGCCTTTCCAGT
>JACPBJ010000008.1 GCA_016180375.1 Nitrososphaerota archaeon
ACAGTCGTTGGAATCAGCACAGAAGATGGGGTAGTGCTGGGAGCAGAGAAGAGAATATCCTACGGAACCTTTGTCGTCAGCAAAACTGGAAAGAAGGTTTTCAAAATCTCAGATTCCGTCGGGGCTGGATGCGCAGGATTAGTTGCGGATATGCAGGTATTGATGAGAGAAATGGCTGCTTATGTCAAGCTTCTCGAGTTTGATTTGAGGAGACCTGTGCCTCCAAATTCCGTTGCCAAATTGATGTCTGTGATAATGTTCGAGAGACGATATTTCCCGTTTCTCACTCAGGTTATCGTTGCCGGGGTAGATGGCAAGCCTACTGTTTATGTGCTTGACCCTCTGGGCTCTGTTATCCCTGATGAATATGCAGCAGTTGGTTCTGGTGCCGAAACGGCAATTGGAATCATTGAAGCGGCATACAGTAGAGAGATGAGCCTCAAGGATGCGAAGGAACTTGCTATTAAATCGATAAAATCAGCGATACAAAGAGATGCTGCTAGCGGTGACGGCGTCGACTTGATTACGATAACGAAGAAGGGCTTGCACGAAGAGACTATACCCTTGAAGTAGTCACTCGCTAACTGTGCAAAATTCGATTTTGTGAAGCTCGTACTAACCTCTTCAATGTTAGGCTGCAAACTTAAATCCTCCTGATTACGGTTCAGACCTAAGTGGCAAAGCAGCTCTTTCCGAAGGTAGTAGGCGGCATCGCCATAACGTGCTCATTCATCATATTGTTCTTCCTGCTTCTGAATCTTCAAGCAGCTGCGTTGGCACTGCAGGGAAATCAATCCAATTCAAACGGGAACCCAAGGCTTGGAGGAGGGGTATCACAGCAGGCTCTGCTGACACTAGCGGTAAGGGTAACTCTGGTTCAAGATGAGGCGCCATATCTGAGGCTCTTGTCTAGCTTGCCTGTTCAGATTTCATGGCATAACTTCAATCCCAATACAGGGAAGATGGAAACTTTTTCGGTTGCAGGTACTACCGATGACAGAGGGAGGGCATTATTCCGCCTCTCTCCTGGAAATTACTCACTTGTTGTTAGTTGGAACGGAGTAAGAGGGAACAGGTCAATTTACATCAATCCAGAGCAGAGATTTAATCAAGTTGACTGGACTGTTCAAAGGGAAACGATCTCTTCATACACGCTCGAGTTCAAGGACTCTAGAGGCGATGGAAGGATAATTGCTGGGGAAAAGGTGAGTCTCACATACCGCAGTGACAAGCCCATAAGAAACCCATCTCTAGTTGAAATGAGAGTGGACAATCCGAACGCTCAGAGGATTTTGGGAGCCAGACCCTCACAGAAAGTTGCAAGTCTAGCAGTTGTAGGGCTTGTCAATCTTGGAGGGCAATCACTCATAGAGCTAACTCCTATAGACCCTCTAGTGATATTAGAACTCGATCCAGATGCTCTTCCAAGAGCGGCGATCTATAGCGTGAGAGTTGAAGGATCCCCGGTCATTCCTATTCAGGAACGTGTCATACCTGGCAGGCCTGCACAACCAGTAGGAGCGGAGGACCTTCCGTGATAGCTTATCCCTTCGGGCTTTCGCCGATCTTGCAGGGCATGTTCGTGGCTATAGTGTCACTTGCGGCTGTTACCGTTGCTGGTTTGGTCTATCCAGTAATTCGGGGAAGAGCAGGCCTCGAAGAGGAGGAAGCTGGAGGGGTAGCAGGGAAGGAGTACCGCTATCACTACGGTAGCAAGGAAACGCTAGAGAGGTTGAGGAGAATGCGGGAAGAGGGTCAATTCTCTGAAGGCGTGATAATGGCATACAGAGCGTTAAGAAACCTGTTGCCTAAGGCTAATGTGCTTTCTCAGAACAAGGGCAATACCGAATTTGAAATAATAAGTGAGACGATCAAAACATCACCAGAGCTGCATGATGTGGCTCAGCCAATATTGCAGGCTTACGAATATTACGAAAGAGCAAGGTTTGCAAAGCAGGTGAGTGTCAATGAATTCGAAAAAGCTATTACCATACTCGATAAAATCTACTCAAACCCTGCAGTGAAACAGAAACCGAGGGGGAACTGATCTGGTCGATTACCTCTTCTTTGCTATGGTTGGCATTACTTTCGGTATTGGCATTTACACGAGGCGTCTGCTCAAGAGATACTCAAGAAGGGTTGAGGAAGAATCATTTGAGGAGAAGAGCGAAGCTGCTAAAGGGCTGCTGAAATTGAGTGCCAAGAACCCTGATTACTATGGAGCTGTAGAAGTGATAAGAGACGAAGCCGTACAGGCTCTTTCAAGACACAAAGGTTTCGACAGCTACTATTCATCTTTGAGCTCTATTATAAACAGGGGCAACGACATTTTGAATAAAGGAACCGTCAGCAAGGAGAAGTTTATTGAGGTGCAGAGTACATTTCTCCGACTAGCCGCACAGAAAAAGTGAGAAAAATGGTTGAATTGTTAGCCCAAAAAATGTATGAAAAACTGCAAAACGAGATGTCGAAGACGATAGTAGGTAAGAGCGATGTTGTAAGACTGCTTGTCATCGCGTTGCTCTCTGATGGCCACGTTCTGTTGGAGGGAGTTCCTGGCGTCGCAAAGACGTTAATTGCAAAATCATTCTCAAAGTGCTTGGGGCTGAATTTCAAAAGAATTCAGCTTACGCCTGATATGCTTCCTTCAGACATAACTGGAACTTTCACTTACAACGTTCGTGACCAAGTCTTCGTCTTCAGGGAAGGGCCTGTGTTTGCAAATGTGATTCTTGCTGATGAAATCAACAGGGCAATTCCTAAGACTCAGTCAGCACTGCTCGAAGCGATGCAGGAGAAGCAGGTTACGGTTGAAGGCATTACTAAGAAACTCCCCGATCCATTCATAGTTCTGGCAACCCAGAACCCAGTCGAAATGCAGGGGACATATCCTCTTCCAGAGGCTCAGCTTGACAGATTCATGTTTCGCGTTATAATAATTACACCAGACCAAGAGGATGAAGTCGAAATACTCAGGAAATCCGTTGCCGGGATAGATCCTGAAGATCTTCAGACTATAGTGAATGTGAAGGAGATAATCGAAGCAAGGTACGAGACAAGAAAAGAAGTTACATCATCCAAGGAAGTCATGAACTATATCGTATCGTTGGTGAGCGCAACAAGGAAGGATGCAGAGAGAGTTATGCTAGGTGCGAGTCCCAGAGCCTCCGTACAGTTGTTGGCTGCAAGCAAGACGTTGGCAGCGATAAACGGAAGGAGTTATGTGACCCCAGACGATGTTAAACGCCTTGTCTTCCCTGCCCTCAACCACAGAATACTGCTAAACCCCGAGTACGTTCTGAGAACTGGAAACGTTGGCAGGCCGTTCGATTACGATGCATTGAACACAATAATTGCAGGTGCAGTTTCAACCGTAGAACCACCAAGATGATAAATGCTAACAAAAAGAGGAATCGCAGTACTAAATTCGACGTTCATTCTTGGAGTACTAGCGAGTTTCGGCTTTGACCCTCTTTTCACTACCATAGCGCTGATTGTGGTAACGGTGCTGGCCGTTGAAACTATGCTCTACGCAAAGAGCCTCAGAGCGTTACGCCGAACCACCGCATCAAGAAAACTGTCTGCTGAAACGGCATTTGTTGGGGATAGCATTTCTGTTGATCCCGAAATTGAGAATGGGAGTAGGGCATCGCTGGGACCGATTGTTGTAAAGGATGGTACTCCGCAGGGGTTCAAGACGATAATTCCGAATCAAGACTGGATCGTATCGATTGATGGACGTTCGAGTCATCTGCTTCACTATGAAATCGAGCCTCAACAAATTGGTGATTGGAACTTCGAAAGTGTAGAGGTTACACTGACGGACAGATTTGGGATCTTCAAAGCGGTAAGGGATGTCTCATGCAAATCCCTGATCAAGGTCTATCCAAGCATGAAGAAAGGAGAGGAGCTCCTCAAGGGACGGATACATCTTGGCATGAGGCCGATAAGACGCTCAGCCGTTACAACTCCTCAAGGTTCAGAGTTCAGTGGAATAAGGGAATACTATCCAACTGATGATGTTAGAACCATTGCTTGGAAGGCTATGGCCAGATCTCCAGCACACGAACCGAAGACAAAGCAGCACGAAAACGAGCAGGCCATAAACACGATTTTCGTAATTGGCAACTCAAAGAGATCTGGAGAAGGACTGGTTGGGGATAGAAAACTCGACAGGCTAGTGGAAACCGCAATTGTACTTGCTTATCTCTCTCTGAAGACAGGAGGTTCTTTCCATGTGGTCTACTCCAGAAATGGAAGGGTCGAATCTGCATCAGGAAGACCCCTCACTTTGGCCGCCAAACTATACAATATTGAGCCAGATCCTCATGCAAATATCGAGGCGTTGGTAAGGCATGGCGCCAAACTTGCATCATCGCGCTCATTAATGCTTGCAGCGGTAGATTCCCCGTTTCCACAAAAGATCGAAAGCTCTGCATACAAGGGAGCTTTTGCGGCCAACCATTTCCTGCATGTTCTAGTGCTCGAAACTTCGAGTTTCTTCCCAATTGAAAGTCCTGACAAAACACTCGCACTTGCGAGGGATGTTATCGCTGCTCGAGAGATTGAGCATCTTAGGAGGCTGATAGCGGTTTGGGCAGAAGATGGCATTACTGCCCAAATTTGTAATAGACAGGATTTGCTGGCGAAAGCACTTGAAGTCTTCACAAACGCAGGAGTGATGATCGAAGCTTGAAAGTCTCCCCAGCTCTAATCACTCTCTTCGTTGCGATGGCACTGCCGTACCTTTCACTTATGATACTTTCGAACTACTTTGGATATCTCGGGCTCATCGTAAACACGCTTTTCGAGGGAAGATTGTATTCAATTTCAACCTTGATGGCGATCGGGTCTGTCTTCGCTTACGTAATCAGAGTTTCAAAGGGATCTGGAGCGCTGCAAGATGGTTTGATCATTCTGACACTTACGGTACCTGTAGTGTTACCGTCGCTCCTCATGGTTGGACTGCTTCTTTCTCCCTTTCAAGATCAGCTTCCCAAATACTTCTCCTCTGCAGCTGATCTATACCTGATTGGAATTGCAAGTTTGGCGATGGTACTTCCGTTGCTGGGCGTTGTGAACCACGCATCAGTCGTCTTTATGCAAAAGGGTAGCGCTGCAGGAGCTGTCTTAATGACAATGGTGAACTACGGACTTGTAGCTTTCGTCGGACTCGCAGGCTCGGGTCCTATCCCAGCAGGCTTGTCAAGCAGAGCGCTACAGATAATTGGCGCCAGAATACTCGTGGATTCGTTCTTCACGTTGCAATCAATTCTTGCCAGTGTCATAGGGATACCTCTCGCTGCTGGAACGCCGAGAAGTGCCCCTTGGCTTGCAAGCCCAGATAGAATATGGACTGCAACATTATTTGCCGTGGCCTCGGCAGTATACTTCTACTACAGGCTCTATCAGAAGAGGGCCGAGGAGGAAGGGGCAAGAGCTCTGAAGAAGGAAGGGGGCCCTATAGTGACAAGCCTTCACAGCATCGGTTTTGCGATCTTCCTTGCCGTGCTCATCGACACAGGGTTGATATTCGTCATCCTCTTTGCAACTCAGCAGCTGCAGATAGCAGTTGAGCTTACAATGGTGCTGGCAATGGCTACGGTAATATTGCTCGGATTCGCGGATAGGCTGATGCCTTGGTGGTTTGGTAGATGAGAAAGACATTATTCCTGCTACTAGCACTTCTGTTGCTCCCCCTCTATCCGCATCTAACGGTAGAGGCTGCACCGACACCATTTCCCATCAAGGTGGGATACTCTCCAGAAAAGATGTTTGATGTCAACGTCGGCTTACCGGTGTTTGTTGCAGGTGAAGCCGTGTGGGTATACCCAGGCGAGCCCGTAATAATGAGCCTGACAAGGCCTGATGGAAGGCCCGCAGCGGCGATCCCTATAGGAGGCCATCCATTCCAACTCTACAGGTTTACCAGTACAGATAGGCTCGGAACTTGGTTGCTAAGAATTGAGTCAAGGAGAGGGTCATTCACTTTCCCCATCGAGCTCAGCCAGCAATTGATAACTCCAAATTCGAACGATGTGAAGTTTTCCTTGCGAGAAGGTTCGCTGGCCATACAGGGTACCATTGATATTGCTCCATCAGAGATTCCATCGTCGACAGACGTAATACTCGCAAGAAAAGGCAAGAATGACTCCATTGTTGATGTGGCGACGAACGTAACTATTGCAAGTTCGCAATTGTTGGTTCAGGTCATCAAGAAAGAGGGTAACACTTCTACAATAAGGGTAGCACCATATACTCCGTCTCTTTTTGCAGAGGAAGGCGAAGGCGGCGTAGCAAGTTCAGGACCAGTGGTGACGACATGGGCAGAAATCACAATCGAAATTCCTCTGACGAAGAGGACTGGACGATCAATAATAGTTACTTACGTGGATGAAGCAATAGCTAGAACTCCGAAGGTTGCAACGCAGCTAGCTGCGTTTCCCGACCCAATTCTTGCGCTGAAGATATCCCCAAGAGGAATCATCGAAGATACCGGCACTGTGCCAACGAAACTTGGAAGAGCAACATTGAACGTCTTCGTCCAGCAGGCCAGCACAATTAACATAGCGAAGATACCTATCGTAATATTGCCCGGAAGAATCGTGATACAGCCAGCAGCGGTATCAAGCGCTATTCCATTTGCGCAGCCTCTCTCATACGAGTTCCTTGACTCGTTGGAGAATCTATCCACATATGAAATCATACTTGCGACAAAGATCAACGGACTTGACAATGTTTGGAGCACAGTTGTAACTCCTCCAGTGGCTTCGGTCAGAGTCACAAACACAATCGGGGGAGAAGCAGTTTCAAATTACGATGTCAACTTCACGTCAGGAGTCGTTCAAAAGTCCAAAGTAGGCGAGAGGACATTCGGCCTCCTTCAGGATAGGAGAATTACAACGGCGTACACCCTTGCAATAGACGGAATAATGCAGAAGGAGGGAGAATATCAGCCTGCAACGATCACCATGGCACCTTTAACCGAGGGTTCCATATTCGCAAGTCAGGGCAAGGTTTCTTTCAGGGTAATGGGAGGCATTGGAATACCGGCCCCAGAGGGTAACATTACAATTTACCGAACAACTGGAGATTCGCTGAGAGTCATCAAAGAATACATATGGCCAGGGGGAGGCAGTGTCAATACAACTCTTCCTCAGGGGACCTACAGGGTAGTTGCCAGAGTTCTGGGAAACGAGCAGTCAAGCGATTTCGAAGTCAAGCGTCCTCAAACCAACATAGAAATCCAGATGCAGAACCTTTTCACCAGAGACGATCTGTATTTAGTAGGGGGAGCTTCCGTGGTAATTACCGCAGAATTGGTATTTGCTATACTTGTCTGGAGAAGGGCACTACGTTCTAAGTAGTGAGTAAGGGTTCCTCTTCCTCTATTAGCTCCAATTTGTCCCTTGAGCGTAGATAGAGTAATACGGCTGCGGCCAGAATCCATAGAAAGCCGAAGAAAACACTGGAGGGGCTGAGGAAGTAATACCCTGCGGCTTCTCCAAGCTGCTCACCAAGCGTCCTAATCTTCCCTCGAAGCGTATCCATACCTACCTGATAAGCCTCCTGCTCTTTCGAGAGGGTTCCAATGAACCTTGCAAGCTCTATCAGACCATTGATATCTTGGTTAACTAAAACGAAATCAGTCCTTGGAGTAGGGAACCACCAGACGGGGTTTCCAGACTTTGGCAGCAAATCCTTGGCTCTCTGCAGAGCATCGGCCATATGATCTGGAGTAGGAGCAGTTTCTGCCCTGCTGAGAAATGCCTTCCCTCTGTCCACTACGTAATACGATTCTAAATAGTGGTTGTAGATGGCGACTGCTCCGATCACCATGAGAACTATAAGAAAAATCCCTGAAAGTTTCTTATTCAATTGACTGCCTTCCTGTCAAGCAGATCTTATGGCTTATATGCAATTCTGGGTCTCATTGAATGCAATACTGTAAGGGATGCTACATAGGTGAATCCCAGAGTTATTAGGACGATGTAAGGAATCAGAAGAAAGTTTCCAGTTATTATGGCTACCATGAAAGTGTATAGACCATAGGCTGCGAGGCTTATTTCAAGCACCGTAGTCTTGGTAAATGGAAGCACGTATCTCTTGTTCTTCCACGAATCAGTCTTTCTGACTACGCCAAATTTCGGCGTTCTGAGAAATTCGCTTTTTATTTTCAACAGACCTTCTACTACAGCTCTGCTATTGTTAACTGCAATACCGGCGCCGAAGAGCAGCATGTAGAAGTAGCTAGGAACCCTTCTCAGCCATTCTCTTCCATACAGCTTCCAGAGCGCATACATAAAGATCGGAGGGCCCAGTAATAGTTGTGCTAGAATTGCAGTTTCAGGTGCGATATTGTAGCGTCCAAGCATCAAAACTGGGAGCATCAGCAACTGGGCTATCACCAGAGGGTGCACTATGTGCCTCGTCAGCTGGATGAAGGCTTGTAACTTCGCCTCGTAGGAGGCTTTTGAAAAGATGATCTGCCTTAACAGCCTATGCGCGGACTGCATAGAACCTTTGGCCCATCTGAACTGCTGCCTCTTTGACGCGTTTATCTGGACAGGGAGCTCTGCAGGGCAAGATATGTTGTGGAGAAACACGAACTTCCAGCCCTTTAGTTGAGATCTGAAACTGAGATCAAGGTCTTCTGCAAGAGTATCTTTCCACCCTCCAGCATCGATTATGCATTTTTTTCTCCATACACCAGCAGTGCCGTTGAAGTTCATGAAGAGGCTCGAGTAGCTCTTGGCCTTCTGCTCCACAAGGAAGTGCGTATCCAAGTTGACCGCTTGCGCTTGCGTGAGAGTCGAATAATCCCCATTAAGATGTCCCCACTTGACCTGCACCATTCCGATTGCGCTAGAGGAAAAATATGGTAATACATCAAGGAGAAAGTTTGGATGCGGGATGAAATCCGAATCGAAGATAGTTATGAAGTCGCCCTTCGCTAAATTTAGACCGTATTGGAGCGCGCCTGCTTTGTATGCCACTCTATTCTCTCTGTTCAGTGCTTTTACTTCATACCCCTGAATAGCAAACCTGCTAACCACAGCGTTAGTAATCTCTCTAGTTGAATCTGTAGAATCATCAAGAACTTGAATCTCCATCTTGTCTTTAGGATAGTCGAGCTTGCAGACCGCCTCTATCAACCTCTTCACAACGTACCTTTCGTTATACACTGGAAGCTGGATTGTAACAAATGGCAGCTCCCTCAAGGCAACCTTCTTCGGGAGTTTGCCATTCCTGACAGAGCGGAATAGAAGATAGTAGATGTTCACTCCGTAGAATACGAGAACCCAAGATATTGCTACATACGCATAATACAATGCATCTGTAGGACCCAAATCAAACAGCTCCTCCCAAGGATAATTTCTTTGCAGCTATGCTTGA
>JACPBJ010000009.1 GCA_016180375.1 Nitrososphaerota archaeon
GAAGTTTTCAATTGTGTCATGGGAACCTTGTATGATTTCATATTCGTGACCCTCTACATCCATTCTCATGAAATCCAGCCTTGAGAAATTTCTCGCAAGCGTATCGACCTTTCTTGCCTCAACCTCCAAACCGCCATTCCCATTTTCTTTCTCAATCATGTGCCAATTTGATTGAGGTAAAGTCTTCATGAGTGCCTTCCCATCGTAATTGGAACAGGCTATGTTAAAGCAGGTAACATTACCTAGATTATTTAGGGATATGTTCTCCCGCAATTTACTAAAATTTCTAGGATGCGGCTCCAAGGCCGTGACCTGACCAGTTTCCCCGACAATCCCTGCGGTTAACAGCACATAATAACCAAGGTTGGCACCAATGTCAAGGCAGTAATCTCCTTCCCTAACTACCCTACCCATTATTTGGGTCGATATGGGCTCGTGTTTCTTGAAAAGGGCTAGTTCCGCAGAGATACCAGGATCGTCCCTATGGATATCCATCTTCCATCCATTTACAGAAACGGGGTTGTTCTTTCCATGAACTGTACTATGAAGGTACATTGGAAATTTGATAATGTTATAGAGGTACCTGTGATTTTGGTATATTTTGTAATAAACATTGGAGAAAAATTTGTATATCATCAGTTCATCCGCCTTGAACCAGTACCTCGTATTTTATGGTAGCGGTGGCACAGCGAGTTTGTCGGTGAAAAGTTCAACTGTTATCCGCCTTTTTAATGAGACCTTCTCATGTTCGACTTCGCCCTGATATGACTGTATGACCATTATATCCTTATCATCCCGTATGGGAACAAGAGAGGTGCATTGCAAATGGAAATGTCCCGAATCTAGGCGATCATCTACAGCCAAGTTTACTCTGTAGTTAATAAAGGCTGACTTCTCCCCTGGCTCGCTACAAGCCCCTTTGCTTGCGTGTAGTATCCCAACCTGCAGAATGGAATATGATCCGCCAATCAAAAAGAAAGTTGCTACACCATCGCACAAGAGGTTCAGGCAAGTAAGATGCATCTTCTAACAAAGCTTCCTCTTGAGTCAGAGGTACATATAAAAGAGAAGGTTTTGGAAATACCTTGAAATTAGAAATGGCCTTGGTCAAGCTCCGTTTATCGATCATAGGAACGCTGGCCTTCATCATCGGACTTTCAACCCTCTTCTTCGCAATAATACTCAGCTTGATGAATGCCTTCAGTTTGTATACGATGGTGTTCTTAATGGTAGGCTTCAACATTCTCCAATGGCTAATTGCACCATACTTGATTGACAGAATGTATCGCGTGAAGGAGGTTCAGGAGAAGGATCAAGCTAAACTCTACAACATGGTAAGGCGCATATGCCAGAGGGCAAAGTTCCCAATGCCAAGAGTTATGATAGCGAATATGCCCATCCCAAATGCCTTTGCCTATGGGTCTCCGATAGCAGGGAGAAGAATCGCCGTTACCAAGGAGCTGCTCAACATATTGGAGGACGAGGAGGTTGAGGCAGTTCTTGGGCACGAAATTGGGCATCTGAAGCATAGGGACGTTCAGGTCATGATGTTCGCTTCAGTTCTTCCTGCAATATTCTACTACATAGGGTTCTCTCTAATGCTTTCGGGCATGTTTGGAGGGAGGAACAGGAATACAGGTGGGGCAGTATTAGTTGGCTTTGTTGCAATGGCACTATACTGGATCCTCAGCCTCTTCGTGATGGGGCTGAGCAGGTTAAGAGAATACTATGCTGATCAGCACGCTGTGAAGACTGTGGATGATGGTGCAAGGAAACTATCTGAAGGCTTAGCAAAGATTACCATGTGGACAGGCAGGTACAAAGTAAAGCATCGCAATACTGGGGGCAAAAGCGCATTCAAAGCGCTTTTCATAAGCGACCCAGAGCATGCAGATCAAGACGAAGTGATGCTGTCCAAGAGTAACTACAGGACAAGCGATTCGGAGCTTGTAAGGGAGATACTCTCACGAAAGCTTACTGGTGGTGACAGGTTCATCGAGCTATTTTCGACCCATCCTAACGTAATCAAACGCCTCAGAGCCCTGAATATGTCCGGTTTGTAATCCGTCTTTCCGTCTGTTCTTTAGATTGGTTAGCTGAAAATGGTTCAGTGCCATAAATGCGACATCGAAGAGGACATGCCATTCACGTGCAACTACTGTAAAGAGGCGTTTTGCCCAGAACATAGATTGCCCGAAAGCCATTCTTGCCCAAACATCTGGATGGCCAGGATGAGAAAGCCGCAGGTGTTGAGGCCCCAGCCAAGTTATTTTCCAAACAGAAAAGATGTTAGGAGAATTGCACTCGGTGTCGAGGCAAAACACCTGCTGATTGCTTGGCTCGCATTGAGCTTCGCCTTCTCGGTCAGGTACCTATTCAGAACCCCGAACATATTTCCTACGATATTCTTGATCACCATGGGCACTGCAGGATTAGGCTTCATTCTACACGAGCTTGCCCATAAGTTCGGTGCACGGCGCTATGGTCATTGGGCAGAATTCAGAGTATGGCCTTGGGGGCTGGCAATGGCGTTGATGTTTGCCTTGATCTCTGGAGGTAGCTTCATCTTCGCAGCACCTGGAGCCACATACATAGTCGCGGGGTATAATTCACTGAGCTGGGGAATTTCAAAGAGAGAAGATGGAATGATCTCCCTTGCAGGACCCCTTACCAACATTGCTCTGGCCATAGCATTCTTCTACATTGGTGGATTGAGTGGGTTATATGGATTGGTGGGGGTCATGGGTTATCAGGTTAACCTCTGGCTAGCAGCATTCAACATGATACCAATTGGTGGAATGGATGGCCAGAAAGTTTTGCGCTGGCACATTCCTGTCTGGATAGCGGTCGCCATACCTCTTTGGATTATTGTTGCCCTGCAAATGTTCCTCTAGGGTGTTGAAAACTCAGACAAATTTACATCGCAAATACTCCGTACTTGATTTAATTGGTTTAAAAACAGAAAGATCGCGAGTCCCAGATAAAACCCGAAAAGGTAGTCGAGCGAAATTGACCTACCCAACATTATTGACAGCTGGATAAACCTAACAAAACACGTATCAAAACTTAACAGGCCTTAACGTGCTTTCACAAGCCGGCAGTAAGAACCACTACAGGCAAGAATACAACTCTTGCTAAGGGTCACTCTGTTTCTGTTATGTTGATGTCCTAACTTTTAACAGCCTTAAGCGTGTCCAGAGTTTTTGACAGAACCTTCAAAGGCCTTGTTTATTAGTCACCCATGTCATAACGGATCATGACTTGAAGCTTGTAAGCATATTAGCTCAGGACATTGTGCGCGACTGGTCAATAAAGAAGCCTTCAAAGCCTCTAATAGAACTTTGAGGTTTGCGTCATGACTGCCTATGCCGATGAATCTGTAATTGAGAAGCGCAGTCCAAACAGGATTGCAAGACTAGCCATTTTGGGTATACCATTGGCATTCTTTGCTTGGACAATCGGTGTACAAGCTACAAATGTTTGGTTAAACCTCTCTGAGTTCGGGGAACTCTTCGTGAAACCGATATACTTTGGTTTCCTTGGTGGTTCCATTCTAGCAACAATAGCTTTGTTCAGAATTGATTTCGTGAGTAGGAGATCAATAGCATGGTGGCTCATCCGTCTCGTTTCTCGATTGTTGCGCTCGAGGGGTTCGATAGAGGCGTTGCCTCCAGAATATTTCGAATTTTCGAATTTCAAACTCTCACCTGTAAAGTTTGGACTCTGGCAGGTGACCAAGGTCTTGTTTGGTCTGACTTTCTTTATGAACGTAATGTTTGGCATGGCCGTCAATGCTACCATGCAAGGGTGGAATTCGGGAAGCGGTGGGTTGCCTTCACTCCTTTCTCTCCCATTCGTGACACCCCCTCCCAACATGGTCTTCGCTCAGGCGAATGTCATCCCCCTGATTCCATCATTGACTCTGCTCATTCCTCCCATCCTGGCAGCCATAGGGATGAGGCTGTTACTCTTGGTGGGTGTGACCAACATCATTCGCATTATCGCGCCCACCATAATATCATACAGCACGGAGCAGCCCAGCCGAAGATTGCCTATAGCCACGATCGAAGCTCTGATCGCAATAGGCCTTCTATGGACAATGACCAACTTATTCTTTCCATCCTACATAGACTTCAATACCCGCTACTTGATTATCGGCTCCGCTGTGGCTGGATTCTTCTTCATTATCTTCGCAGTGTTGGACAGGCATGGCAGGAAGCTCTTGTTGATGCCTCCTAAACGCAGTATCTATCTTCGCGCAGGAGCTATTGTGATAGTCGCTCTACTTGTCGGCTCCGTAGCCGCCGTCAACAGCAGCATTGCCGACGCCAGAAAATTAGAATGGTTAGGACCATACACCGTTCAGGAGATAGGTGTCAACAGGTATCTGGCCGAACTTGACGATGTGAAGGAGATTCGCTACAACTTCAGCGCACTGAACATTCCGCCGACCCAGTTAGACAGGTATGTGTCAGGGCAGAGGGAGATCTTGACCAAGGTGCGCCTATGGGATTGGGAAGCGGGATTTGCCAAATTGAAACCCGAACTTGGCCTGATACCATATCTCGACTTTCAAGACTCCGATGTCATACGCTTTAACGGCTCCGTCTACTGGAGCGCCTCAATGAGACCGATCCTCCCAGATTCGGTCCGATCGGATGATAGATGGTACGCCAGCCATTTGGTCTATACACATGTTCCTAATGGTTTCCTCATACTGGACGCTCAGGTAGGGGACATAATCAACACGGACAAGTTCTTTCAGCAGAGGAGAATCTACTACGGGGAAGGAGGGTTACTGCGGAATACCTGGGCTGCCTATCCTGTTAACCGTGAGAATAGCGATGAGCTTGGAGAATACTTTTATGATGGAAAGGGTGGCATTGCCGTTCCTCCTCCACTGAGTTGGATATTCGAACCGAACTTCCTCCTCTCTTATCCTGATAGGACCATTCAAACACTGCGATATCGAGATGTCTACGACAGGATGCAGTTACTCTTCCCATACTTCGAATATAGTCTCTTCGGTGAACCTATCGATATGTATCCTGTCACAGATGGAGAAAATACCTACTGGGCCATGCCTCTGATTGTTGCTCTAGATACGCGCCATGTCCCCTGGAGTGGAGGTAATCCATTTATCAGGTTTGTGGGTTATGCTTTGATTGACACGTACAACGGTGACACCAGTTTCGTCATCCTAGGCAATGACTACTTCAGCGAGTTGTTCAAGATGATGTATAGTGACAATATCGTTACAGAGATGCCGGAATGGTTCCAGGCTCAAGCAAGGTATCCTGAAGAGTTCTTCGAATGGAGAGTATCAATGTATAACTTCTATCATGTCACCGATCTAGCGACATTCATTTCCGCAAAGGAGTTCTACGTGGTCCCTGAAGGTCTTGACACTTACTACATAATAGCCAAGCCACCAGGCTTCGACAAACCTGAGTTCCTAGGACTTCTCTCTCTCGAGCTCAGGGGTGCTGCAGGAAGGAATCTTGCTGGCTATATGATAGTAGGGAACGATCACCCCAATTTCGGACAGATGACCTTCTACAAGGTCCCCCTAGACTCTACCACGAGACTGCTCGGTCCTACAGGGGTAAGAGAGGCTCTTGAAAGAGATCCTGACTTCGCAACGCTCAGAACACTGCTTCGGACCCCGCGGCTAGGCGACAATATTTTGTATCGGATAGGCGACCATGACGTCTACTTCATACCGGTCTATACGGCACCTGGCGGAGGGGTCGTCACTCAGATCGGCACAGTTGCAGCTGTGGGGGCAGCCTTCACTGGCCAGTATCATGTTGGACTTGGGAATACAGCTGAAGAAGCCTTCCGAGTCTATCTAGCTAAGACTGGAGGGATAGAACTGTCTAAACCGGAACCCGAACTTGATGTTGAGCAAAGGAAGTCCCGTCTCCGGAAAGACTTTCAAGACAGAGGTCTTACATTGGCTACGCCTGTGTCGACATTCCCAGAGGTGTCTTTTTCCGAGGGCGAAGTAAAGTACGTTTCAGAAGCCGACTGGGATAATGCCCGAACGCTAGCTGATTCCTTCGTAGATAAGTGGGTAAAATCGTATAGCATATCGAGGATCCTAACATGGTCTGAGGATTCAAGGGTAAACTTTGGCGTATTGGTGAGGGTGGAGGGACTGCTCGAACTGCATTACATTACTATACTGCTTTCATAGCAAATTAGGTATTACTCTCAGTGGTTCATATCATCATATGAAAGCTTGCACTCATATCACTACACCACTTTTGTAACTCTTGAACATAGGTGCTATTGCCATAGCTTTACGCTAGCTGTCAAATCATGGAGGACTCTCGCTGTTCCAGGCCTGTAATTTCTGGTTCTGGTGCAACATCGGCACGTATTACCCATCTATTGTAACTATGCAAAGCAACTCTCTTTCACCTTCGTCCATATACTCCCCCTAGACGTGAGGGCCGTGCAGGCGGGCGTGCCTAAGATGCATGAGAACCTAATTTCACAATACCAATATAAGAGAATAGTCTAGGTAGTGATCTCTCTAGTTGATTCTGTGTATAGTGTCATCACACAGTAGTAAGATTACCTTAGCTTGATGCCGCACACATCACAGAACTTTGCGGTCGCCGGAAGTTCTTCACCACACTTAGTGCAAAATCGAACATCCTTCGCAGATGCAACTTGAATGCTCCTCAAACCTGGTTTTGCTTCTGGTTTATGGGAATTTCTCAGAGACTCGATCTTTGCCCTTATACCGCCCCACAGTTGTGATTCAGTTCTTTTGTAGGTTACCGTGCCAACGCCCATTGTCAATATGGCACCTCCGACCGTCAAGACGCCAATGAGCCCTGCCGCGGCTATGTTCTTGCCCCACTCACCAGTACCAACTGCGACCTCAAAGTCCTCGGGATGTCCGCGAATTACACAATCTAAACTTCTTCTTGTTCCTGTTACGGTTCTAAATAGGCCCTTCTTGTGCATCTGAATCTGAAACCACGATGGAGGAGCCGTAGTGTCCTTGTTCACTCCAACTTCGAATCCCTTCTCCTTACCATATTTTTCGACATGGTCTGCAAGTTTCTCTAAATCCACATTGAACTCTGTGAACCGCTCGTCTTTACCCATTTCAACAACGATCAGTAACGATAGCTTTTATGTATTTCTGGCCATGGTTCTGTTAAGTTGATGGGGCCTGACGCTCGAATCTGCTCTTCCTGCCCTGAAGGGTTAACAGAACCTTATCAAGAGCGCGCTCTTACTCTAACAACCCTAGCTTTGCGAACAAGCTCCGCTATGAATCTATAGACCTGCGAACTCTTTAGCTCGTTTCCCGCGTCTGTATGCCTGAATCTCTTCCAGTATCTCTTTTTCAGTTGGCTTCTTCTTTCCCTTGAACTGTCTGTCTATCTCCCTGAACAAATCCTTTAATTCTTCACCTAACGGTGGAACTTTCAGCTTCGTCACGACCAACTTGTCTCCTTTTCTATATACTGCCAGTTTGGTCTTCGGCGTAATCCCCAACTCCCTCCTCAGTTGCTGTGGGATGACTATCTGACCTTTGGTTCCTACTACCGCTATTTCAGCTTCCTGTTCCATTTTCTTACCAGTATAACTTTCATACTTCGAATATAAATAGATATACTAGAGCTTCTGTTAAGCTATCGGCGGATGTTGAAGGAGCTTTACGCACTATCAACCGAAGAGTTAAGTGCCGCTGAAAGAAAATCTTAATAGCTGAATTAACGGTCGGATTTTGCAATGAAAGGTGAAGGCTTTCCACACGTATAAGGAAATTCAGAGGGAAGTAGAGGTCAGAGGGCACCTCATAGACTCCATGATCCTAACGAGAAT
Organism: Nitrososphaerota archaeon; assembly: GCA_016180375.1. Classification (GTDB taxonomy): domain Archaea; phylum Thermoproteota; class Nitrososphaeria; order Nitrososphaerales; family UBA57; genus JACPBJ01. The sequence continues at coordinate 7,852 of JACPBJ010000009.1, forward strand.
CTTTGACAGAATCATGGATCTTAATGGGGAATTTGAAGTTCTGGAGTTTAAGATCGGCAAGAAGAAAACGGATTACAGCTACGCCAAGCTCTTGGTAAAAGGGAAGAATTCTGAGCATCTGCAACGATTGTTGGAGGAGGTATACAGAGAAGGAGCCTTACCCGTCAAACTACAATCCGTCAATTACAAACCTGCATCTGATGATATGACTCTCCCAGACGATTTCTACTCTACAACGCACCATCCAACTTACGTGCTCTTGGACGGGGCATGGATAGAAGTTGAAAACCAGATGATGGACAAAGCCATAGTGCTAGATCCTGTCAACAAGAGAGCATGGTGCAAACCCATAAGGGAAATTGCGAAGGGGGATAACATAGTTGTAGGGGAAACCGGTGTTAGAGTAGTTCCTCCCGAAAGACCGAGAGAAGGCATTGACATATTCCAGTTCATGAGCAGCCACGCATCTACAGAGAAACCCGTACAGGCTTTAGCAAAAAGAATTGCAGAGGATATGTTTCAGACAAAGAAGAAGGGTGGCAAGATCGTCGTGGTTGCAGGACCTGCGGTTGTACACACGGGCGCAACAAAATCACTTGCAGATTTGATCAGAGCAGGGTACGTTGATGCTGTACTAGCAGGAAACGCGCTTGCAACGCACGATATTGAGTATGCGCTCCTTGGCACATCTCTTGGCGTTGATGTGGATAATGGCAAGTCAAGGTACAAAGGTCACAGGAACCATATGGTAGCGATAAACGAGGTCTTCAAAGCAGGTTCGATAGCGAATCTGGTCAATAGTGGGAAGCTAAAGAGCGGAATCATGTACGAATGCGTCAGGAATAAGATTCCTTATGTCCTTGCCGCATCGATAAGGGATGATGGCCCAATTCCCGATGTTGCCAGCGATATCGTGGAAGCGCAAAGGCTCTACAAGAAGCACCTTGAGGGCGCGGACATCTGTCTAATGCTCGCAACAATGCTCCATTCGATAGCAGTTGGAAACATGCTCCCATCATCAGTTAAGGTCGTTGCTATAGACATCAACCCATCTACAGTAACAAAATTGCTCGATAGAGGAACGGGGCAAGCTGTAGGAGTCGTGTCTGATATAGGAGTGTTTCTCCCTATGATTCGCGAATACCTTAAACAGATGGAAGCATCGCAAAAGAAGCCCATCGAACAATAGTCTTTAGGACACATATCATGAAGTACTTCCATTTCGATTCTATGCTAGAGCATTTGGAATAGAGGATAAACTTGCAGGG
>JACPBJ010000010.1 GCA_016180375.1 Nitrososphaerota archaeon
CTGGAAGAGGAGCCACTTTCGCGTGCAGCTGTGCAAGTTCCTTGTTGTTGCCTTCCGTTGGACCACAGACAAATACTCTTCCTCCATCTCTTAATAGCGAGCGTATGTCTGATACAGTCTTGTCTATGTCTTTTGAATAGTAAATTGCAAATGAAGAGGCGATGGCATCAAACTGTTTCTTCTTTCCAATGCATTCAGCCAGCTCCTCCATCTTGCATTGCTTTACTTTGATTGAGGCGCCTTCTTTCCTTGCCGCTTCCATCGTTCCCTTCAATATCTCCTCAGACGCGTCTACGCCATACGCCAAACCATCTTTTCCAACCAGTTTTGCGTAAGGAATAAGCTGCTTTCCGCTGCCGCAACCAATGTCGAGAATCTTTTCGCCCTTCTTGAGCTCGAGGTTCTTCAAAATCCAGTCGTTAACTTCATATTTTGCGAATTTCTCATGCGTAGCTATGCGGACGTTTAGCGCTTGCTCCTCGCTGACTGGTTTCAAGTTGTCTTTCCCGCTTTCATCTGATTATTTATAATTTGTTTGTATTATGAACTTCAGGATACAGCTTTAATGGCTTGCTTGTAAGCATCTATAAAATCAATGGCAAAGTTGTCAGCATACTTTTCGTTTCCCTTGTGCCTGCCCGAAGTAGACCTTAGATGGTGATAGAATTCGTGAAGAATTACAAACGGGTTGTAAAGCGTCTCTCTGTCTGCTACGTATATGATTCTTTGATGCACTACATAACAGCCAGCAACCTTTGAATGCTTCTTTGGGAGCCCTACCTTCAAATCTGGAACTTCGATTTTATAGTGTTCGCATAAAATCCTCAGTGCTTCCTCGGGCCTTTGGTCAAGAATCAGCCAGACGGCCTTTGCTTTAAGTGCTCTATTCGCTACTTCCATGATATAGAATGACCTGTATCAAATGAATATGGCAAATATGAAAGGGTTAAGTTGACTTGGGCCGTAATCATTGGGCCTTTTCCGAAACGATAATAACCAAGTCTATCTCAATAAGAACTATGCCAAGCAAAGCTGTAATTGCTGTGGCCATTATAGTTGTGATCGCCCTTATCGGCGCAGGATTCGTTCTAATGCAGCAACCATCGCCCCAACAGCCGGCTCCGCCTCCCCCCCAAGTATTCGTTCCTCAGGAGGGCTTGCGAAGTTCTCTCATATTGGCTCTCAACGCGAAAGGTGACATCAACCTGACCGCTGCGGCCAAAGCACTCAGCGGAGAAGGGATAATCGCAGACAAGCAGGGAAGATTGTATACGGCGGACAGGGTTACAACCGGAGAAGTCTACATGATAGACCCGAAAGATCCTAAGCTGGTTACGGTAGCTAGATTACCCAAGATGGAAAATACTCCAGCTAGGGGTAACAAGCAGATGGTAATACCCTCAGCATTAGGTCTAGCATTTGATAAAGCGGGTAACCTCTACATTGCTGGTTCAGGTCTGCCCGGTCAAGACCCAACAAAGCCTGTAGGCTTCATATTCAAGGTTCCTGCTAATAAGCTGAGTCCGACGAACCCGGGTGAGGCTGAGGTTTGGGCAACGGGTGTGCCAGGTGCGAATGGGATCACGTTTGACAGCAAAGGCAATCTGTACGTTTCTGGAAGGAATACGATCTACTTAGTCTCTCAGGCAGGCGGAGAGGGCAAAGTCCTTAGGACTGGTGTAAATGGAACAAACGGTATCGCTTTTAGCAAGGATGGAACAATACTCTGGTCTGCAAATGCTGCAAATGGAAGCCTTTGGAGAATTGAACTCAATACAGATGGCACGATCAAAGGGTTTACGGAATGGCTGAAGGATCCAAAGCTTGCAGGGATAGATGGAATTCAGCTCGACATTGCTGGTAATATATGGGCTGTTCCCAATAGGAGGAATGTCTTGGTAGCAATCACTCCAGACAAGAAAATCATAGAGGTCGCGAAGAACGATAACAAGGGCCCATTGGAGTTCCCGGCGAGTTTGGTTTTCGTAGGGAAGACGATCTACATAGCAAATACTGATATAGAAAGAGAGGTCAATTCCCCGAGACAGCCTGGATTTGGGCCGAATATCGCCAGAGTAGAAGTTGGGATCGAAGGTCTTCCTCTACCTCCATAAATAGTTCTACAGAAACAGATTTGACGCTCCCAGAAGGAGCGTCGGCCCTTACTTTTTACAATCAGTATCCATAAAGGATAACAGCGTTGGCTCATATTGTGCGGCGCGCGAACTGCCCAGCGATTCTATCACCTAGTGGTGACATCTCCGCCATATTACAATGCACCATTTGATTATCCCGACCTCTTCAAGGATTATGACGAATTCCTACAGTTGATTCGACGGGTAGCAATAGAACTTCATAGAGTAATAACTTATGTAAGAATTGCCTGTTTTGTGACTGACGATATGCTCATGAATGGAGAGAAGTATCCCGTAGTTGCATACATTACCAAGATAATGATCCAAAGTGGTTTCAGGTACCGCGACAAAATAACCTGGGTTAAGCCGAAGGGATACACAAGAATAAGCAGGAGAAGCGGGCTCGTCATCCAGCACCCATACCCGATGTACTTTTACCCCGATAACATGCAGGAGAGCATCCTGATATTTCAGAAGGGGAAATTCGATTATGGTTATTTGAAGAGCGTTAACGTGCTTCCCAAAGAGGGAAGACTCGAAGAAGGTATAGCTGCATTTCCCGAAGAATTGGCTGCCAGATTGATCAAATTATTTTCGTTTGCAGGAGAAACTGTTCTTGATCCATTTCTTGGCTCGGGAACGACGTCAAAGGTTGCGATGCAACATGGGCGAAATTCCGTAGGGTACGAAATAGACTCGTATAGCTCATACTAAGGGGTACGATTTGTTAGTAACCAATCCTTCTTTATATTGTAACCCCCTTCCGTAGCTTTTGTGCAGGGGCACGTGCTATCCCGCCATTATATACGGGGGGGAGGGGGTACCAAATTGCAGGAGCACATGACTATCGAACTGCTTCCTTCTCTATAGAGCAAATAGGGCTTGTCTGCCTTAGGAATCTTGTTATGGTAGTCTCCGCAATAATCTTGCAATAGCCAAATATTCTGCCCAAACTCCAGAGCATGTACATCAGGGAGTAGTTTGCCCCTGATCCTTCCTGCTTACCAAGCACTTCAGCCAGAGCTCTTTGCTCAGCATCTGCCTGTATGACGCTGTTGATGGTTTCATTTGCAAGTCTTAGATCCCTGCTCAGGAATGCCTTCATCGTTTTGCCGAATACGGTTTGAACCAGCGAGGAGAATTTTTGCAGATCCTGCAATGTCTTGTCATCCATCTTAAACTCCTTGGCAGTTAGCGCCATGGTTTCTTTGGCTATGCCAGCGGTTACATCGGCAATCTCTTCAAGCGCCTTTGCAACGACTCTGTTGCCAGTTGCGTGCAAAGGTGATTCTATTCCAATTTCACTGGCAATGTCTCTGTCTTTCAATGCAAGTAGAAGCTGTCTAACAACCAAGTGGTATATCTGATCTATTTCATTTTCCATCTGCAGGGCTTCCTTTGCAAGCTCAGGTCTTCCTCCAAACAGCGCATTCATAGCAGCATTGTGCATGGCAGTGACCATTACATGCAATTTTCTCATAAGTTCGTCAACAGGTATCCTGCTCGGGTCTACAATGCAACGCACCGTCACCCTTCTTAGCGTCGTCTCAACAATTTCCAGCCCAGGCAGCCTTTTGGTCATTGACCTGATGTCTTCCTGCTGAGAAGGATGGAGTTCCTTATTGGACGTAACTCTGATCGTATCATAGCCAAGCAGATAACATCCAGCTATGACCCTTTTGAGTATCTCAGATTCGTAGCATAAGTCAGCATTGATGGAAACCTTGGTTTCAAACCTTGACGGTTCTCCCGGTAACACGATTTTCAGAAAACCATCTGCATCTTCGCTCACCATCACGATATCTCCAGACTTTATCCCTTTTTCTTTCGTCCAGCTGCTAGGAAGAGAGACTGCCAAACTAGAGTATCCTGCTTTCTGTATCTTTCTTGCTTCCTTCATCGGAAAATATATGCTAATACATACCTAAAAGTATTGTACGCTTACCAAGCAAAAGATAGAGTGATTGGCTTTTATTTCTCCATCGGTCGCTAATTTCAATATCTACAGAAATATGTACTCGAATGTATTGTAAGTGCGCTACCTTAATAGCCTCTATCCAAGCATGGTTTGACCTGAATATGCCGCAAATAGACCCTAACTTCTCTAAAAATAGGACACAGGCCGATAATCACGTCGAGCACGTTGTATGGGGACCAGTCCAGCCACCAGAGGTACTTGGAATCCATGGAACCTCTGTAGCTGTGGATTTTGACATATGTATTGCAGATGGAGTCTGCATCGATGTCTGCCCAGTAAGCGTGTTTGAGTGGCTCGACGCTCCTGGAACAAATCCACATAAGACACACCCAGACCTACCGCCGCTCCTCTCTGAGAGGAAAGCAGACCCTTTAAGGGAGAAGGACTGCATCTTCTGCATGGCCTGCGAGGTTCAATGCCCGGTCCAAGCCATCAAAATTACACAGCCATCCTAGGCAAGATCAAGAACAATCAACGTTATCGCTAGGGCTTTTCTTGCCCTAACCTTTTATTTCCGACATTTTAGAGTGTATAATCAAATTTGGTCAGCACAGTATCCGTAGTTACAGGGTCGTTGGTCATCATAATTGCGGTAGTCGGAGCTGCGTTCATGGTCTCAACGAGTCAGCGAAATCCCGACATAATATTCTCCTACGATGCACAATTTGGCAGAGTGGATGAGTTCAGATCTGCTTACGAAGGCCCTGCCAGACCTGCATCTGGGATTCTTAATGAGACATTCATAGTAAGGATGACAAATTTCAAGAGCGACCCGGCGGAGAATATTGCAATAACACTTTCAGAAGAGCCAAAGAACAACTGGTATGCGCTTGAAGATCTAAACCTAGGCTTTGGCAATTACACCTTCGCTGCAGAAGGGAACAAGGCAGTCATCAAATCTCTTCCTGCAGGGCAGACTACATCAGTTCACTTTCAGGTAAGGATCAATATAACAGCAGTAGATGTGAACAACGCTTTAAGCGACAGATCTCTAGTTAATTTCGAAATAACTTACGATGGGATAAGCAGACTAATCACGAAGGTTCTGAACATCAGGTTCCCTCCTTGGAATCCATAACGCATCCTAATATATCCCCGTATCAGAAGTAATGGTAATTGACAAGCAAGGATGAACAGAGAAGGCTAAAGAAGAAAGAAAGGGCTGAGCGAAGAAGGGGAGAGGTAGAAGCAAAGGCACGCTCAAAGACGATAAGAAGAGCGGTAATTCTTCTGGTTATAGCTGCCATAGTCGCGGGAGCTGGTTACCTTGCTTTCTCCAGAGCTTCTAGCGGTCTTGGTATAGGCCCTCTGAATTCGGCGCATGAACATGCTGATTGGATGCTTTACATAAATGGTAAAGCAATTGATCTTGACGGCGCGCAATATAAGATCAAGAGTGATTACGTTCACATGGAGGGTACTACGCACGCAATACACATGCATGCAACCAATGTTCCTCTAGGATACTTCATAGAGACTTTGGGGATGAAGATTACTCCTACATCAATAACGGTTGAAGGGGTAACTTACAACAACGAAGGTGACAAGAAGGTGCGTATGTTTGTCAATGGAAAGCAGAGTTTTGAGTTCGACAGATACGTTCTGAAAAGCCTAGACAAGATCTTGATAGTATACGGAAATGACACTGACGAGCAGATTCAGAAATACATTCAAACAATTCCAGACGAAGCAAGAAAACTCGATGCTCCCCAGCAACCATAGGCGAATGATAGACAAAACCCTATCAGATGCTCTCCAATTAGGAGAAAGTTTCTATTGATATTATTGTGCGCCCCTGCGTGCAGACTATACGGGGGGAGCGTATGAAGCAAGGAAATGAAAACAATGTTGATGAAGTAATTGTTAATTCTATGATCAGGATGGAAAGGAAAGATGCAGTATGAAGTAAGATCTTCAGGCTTGAATTACTCTAAGGTTATAGGCTCTTGTAGGGTTTGTAATTACAATAACATACACACGACTTCAGGCGGATTGTTCGAGACAGTTTTACAAATATAAGATCCTGTCCTAATAGAGCTTCAGATTGTAAACAGGCATCTATTCTAACCGGTTATGCGCAATATAACTATGAGGTGAGTGATGAAAATTGGAAACAGACCTCCAAAAGAAAGTTGAGGATTCGAGTCTGAAATGGTTCAAGCGCTTCACCTATGCCACTTTACTCAACGCTGCAATAGCTGTCGTATGGACATCGCCTGCTCTTATCCCAAATCTGGACATTGCTAGGCAGATAGCCGGCGGCTCTGCAGGCACTTGGGGATACGTTGGATACAGTCTCTTCCTCACTGTAGGCTTTGCTGCAACCTTCATCTTTGGCGCAATGTATTACCTCATTCCAAGAGCAATGAACGTTCAGATATTCAGTAGCAAGCTTGCTTGGCTGCATCTGACTCTTCAGGAAGTTGGCATCTTGGGATCAACAGGGCTACTGTCGTGGGCAGGCTTAGTAGGAGGAAGTCTCCTGCTGGAGAAGAAGGCTGCTGAAGTTCACGGCGCTATAGCACAATTCGTCGAGCCTATTGGATACTTTGTAGCAATAGCAATGGTGGGGGTCATTCTGGGGCTCATCAACATAGCAATTACCATGAGGAAGAAACCAAGTCTCCCTGAATCGCAACTGAAACTGACGGCGTAGCAAAGGCGATTTGAAATGGAACATGCACAAAAAGTAATCGAAATTCGAGCCAGCCCAGAGGAAGTCTTCGCCTTTATGGATGACATACAAAATGTGGGATGGCATATGGAAGGACAGCGATCAATGCCTCTGATGGGAGGAAAGCTTGATCTTGAGAGACTCTCTACGAATGCAACCGGAGAAGGAGCAACCTACCGCTGGTACGGAAAGATTCTTGGGATGAAAGTTGATTTCTCTGAAGTCGTTTCAAAATGGGTTGAAGGCAGGGAAAAGGTTTGGCATACTATTGGAGACCCTAAAATTATCATCATGTCCAACTATGAAATGCGCCTGACTCTGAGCCCTACAGACGTTGGAACAAAGGTAATCTTTGAGATAGATTACGATCTGCCGAATACATGGTACGGCAAGATAATTGGAAATCTACTTGCCAGCAGGTATGCTGAATGGTGCCTTCGCAGGGCCTGTGAAGATGCGAAGAATGCTTTGGAGCGTGGCGCTCTAAAGGAAACACGTGCAAGTGTAGAAGCGAAATCCCAAATCTTAGAGCAAAGTATTAGGTCCATCTATCCCTATGCAAACTAGACTCTTAACTGCTCAAACGCGCTCTTTCGATGCGGGCTATTCTAGTGCCATACTTTTCTTTATACGAGTTCAAGCATCCCTTGCAGCAGAGGTACCTCTCCCCATCTCCAACTTTGAGCTTGAACAGAGCCCCTGTTATTTCTCCTCCGCAGTAATCGCATTTCATGCTGATTCTGATGTTATCCGTCAGTACCAATCCCTGTTCATCCTTTATTGTTCTGGTTATGACTTGGCTGTTAACAAGAGAGACGCCATCCCTATTGCAAATCCTGCTGTCAAGAATTGATTGAAGATCATCGCTGCTAGAGCACGCGATTCTGACTATCACATTCCACTCGCCAGTAGTCAGCAATACGTTCCTAACCTCTACAAGAGAAGAAAGGTATGACGGAAAGTCGTTGATAATAGAGGGATCGACCTTCAGGTAAACTATTGCAGAGACGCCCTGCTCTATCTTCGCTAGGTCGAATACAGGCCCAATCTTCTTGATGAAGCCAGAGTTGATCATGCGCTTTATTCTTGCTTCTGCAGTTGGTGTGCTCACATTAGCGATCCTTGCTAGCTGCCTGTATGAGCGCCTTCCATCTTCCAATAAGGCTTTGAGAAGTAACATGTCAATTTTATCGAGCGTTAATGGCAATGCCATTATGACAATGGTTGAGTTTGTAAATAAACTTTACAAATGTAAAGTTATAACACAACGGAGAAATCTCTTTAATGATTTACAGAGCAAAGGCTTAGACTTGTCTCAGAAATAGTAGTTTTACATCTGACTATCAACGCCAATAAGTATCGGTGTTTTCCTATGATTGACGCATGAATAAGGGCATCATCATAGCAATTGTTGCAGTTATAGCGGTCGTAGGCGCGGTTGGAACTTTCTTGAATCTCCAAAGTCCTCAAGCTATTACACCCAATCTAGTAGCAAAGGAATTCGGATTTGAGGGCCTAGGATACAAATTGGCGGATAATCAATTCAAAGGTGGACCTACGATTCAGGCAAAAGTTGGACAAACAGTCCGAATAGTGTTGAAGAACGAGGGCACCTTGGAACACGAATTCATGGTAGTTGAGGACCTTATGGCGGAGATGCAACATGAATCTGTCTTTGAAGGCGCAATGAGCGAGGCTACAAAACCAGGGCAGACTAGCACAATCACGTTCAAAGCAGAGAAGCCGGGCAAATACTTCTATGGCTGCTTCTTGGATGAAGGTACGAAACCCGAAAAGCATGCAGATAAAGGCATGTTCGGTGAGCTAGTAGTGGAAGATTAGTGAGCATTATGGAGAAAGATCCTATCTGTGGCATGATGGTTGATCCGAAGAAAACTAAATTCACTTCAACCCATGAAGGTCGTACATTCTACTTCTGCTCTTCCAGCTGCAAGGCAACCTTCGACAAAGATCCACATCGCTACGGCCATGCCAAGTAACGAAGCTAGTTTCGTATTGATGGGCTACTTCCCTTTATCCTTGCAAGACCTCTCTCAATAAACGGCAGGGCCAATGAGATTACAATAGCCGCTACAGCAACAGTAGAAAATTCAATCCCCGCAATGTTTGTTGGTGCGATTATCTGCACCCAAGGCCGCCATGCATCATTATCTCCCCCTTCATAGCTTTGCACAACTACAAAGTAGTAGACAAAGACGTTGGAGGGATTTCTAACTGTAAAGACAAAGCGCTCGCTTTGTCCTTTGTCAATTGAACCACCTTTCCATATCATAACCGGTGTGGGAACAGAAGGCGGCTGAATTATTGAAACTTTCCAACCTCCACGCTCCTCCGCCGATACCAGCTGCATGCCTTGCGGTAATATGATTTGGACTTCTGCTGTTGAACCATTTTTCTCGTTACGAATGACCATCGTGTAGGTCTCCAAGATTCCAGTGTAACTTGTCGGAATGTACAATCCTTCAGATACATGTCCCTCTATTTCATGTTCTTGCAAAGTACCAACAAATACATCTGCACGAGCATCCGCATATGGTACAAGTACCATCATGAGAGCTAAACTTGCAAGAACCACATTCTTCATTTCATATCATTCTTTGGAGCGTCGTACGAAATCCTGCGGCCTGTATTTCTTTGCAATTTCTTCTGCAGGTATTGTCCCTCTTAGCATGGCTTTGAATATGAATCTGTTCACCGGTAGCATTGAGAAGTAAATATGCCCCAATACTAGGGTTATCAGCAAGAACCCGAAAACATCGTGCCAGAAAGCAGGTTTCCACGCCGGCTCGGTCTGAAAGTGAAGCTCCAATGGTATGTTCCACCATTGCGCATACAGCAGCATGTATGTACCAGTAATTGCAAGTGCAACAAATGCGACAGCAATAGAAAGGTGAAAATTCTTCATGAATACGTCATACTTGTTGATGCGCGGGTAATCTTTCGCTCCCAAGAGGAGACTCTTTGCACGCACTACCGTATCTTTGAAATCTGATTTTGTTGGCAGCATCAGCCTTGTAGCCTTAAGCTTCCCAACATCCCAAATTATGTGTATGAGCAGGAGCGATGCCAGAACAACAGAAGCGATCACATGGAGCAGGACATAGATATTGAAAGAGCCGTGCAGCGGGACTCCTAGAGCGCCTGCAATTGGCACGAATGCTGAAGGGTCGTAAAGTGGAAGGCCTGTTAGTATAAGAAGAATGAAGGAGGCGGTCGTTGCCCAGTGGAAACCCCTCTGAATCCTATCAAACATCAAAACGTCTCCTTTTAGCTCTACTGTAAGTTGCTCTGTCGGCGTTGGATGTCGCAAAGCTCTCCTAGACCAGTGGAAGATCAGCCCGACAGCAAAAATTGTTAGCATTCCATAAGAGACAAGCTCAGGAGCCCCATGAGGCATTTGCGGCGTAAAGTGAATTCATCTCTAAAATAGGTTCGGGCTTACAAATGTTAAGTAGCACTTGCACATGACCATCGAATATCTAAAGTACGGTCAGCCAATTCTGTAACAAGTAGGTTTACGTTTGGCAAGGGCAATGGAATTGTAAGACCCATTACGGGAGCTCGCTAATTAATGTCCAGAGACAAGATGGGTGAATAGATGGCAAAGGACATAATTTGCGGAATGTATACAGATGAAACAAAGACGCCCTTCAAGGCAACTAGAAGGGGTACTACATACTATTTCTGCAGCGAGAACTGCCTCAAGGAATTCCTGAAGCCCGAGGTAGAGTTCAGGTCTCTGAAGATATGGACTTCTTTCGCGCTCGTATTTGGGAGCTTTACTGCCCTCTTTGAGTACATTTATCCGATTTCATTAGTGCTCCCAAACGAAGTCTGGCTCTTTCTTCTAGCAACCCCGGTACAGTTCCTAGCGGGATGGAGGTTCTACAAGGGTACTAGAGACGCCATCAGGGCAAAGCAGGCGAACATGGACAGCCTGATTGCTACTGGAACAACGGCAGCATGGCTCTACAGCACGATAATTACCTTCGTGCCAGAGTTATTGCCCACAGTAACAACCGCAGGGCCTCGGGTCTATTTTACAGAGTCTGGGCTCATCATCGGGTTCATACTTCTGGGCAAGACGATGGAGCATGTTGTAAAGGGTAGAGCATCAGAAGCTGTCAGAAAGCTCCTCGATCTTCAACCTACGGTGGCAAGAGTGATCCGTGGCTCGCAAGAAACAGAGATTCCCGTGGAAAATGTTCAGGTTGACGACATTGTAATGGTGAAGCCTGGCGAGAAAATAGCTGTTGATGGTATTGTGATTGAAGGCTACTCTTCTGTTGACCAATCAATGATAACTGGGGAGAGCATACCAGTCGAAAAGAAGGTTAAAGACGAAGTAATTGGCGCTACAATGAACAAGACAGGCCTCCTAAAGTTCAAAGCGACCAAGGTTGGACAGGACACAGCAATATCACAGATAGTAAGGCTGGTAGAGGAAGCAATCGTATCAAGGACTCCAATTCAGAGACTGGCGGATCAAATCTCGGCCTACTTCGTCCCTCTAACAATAGCCATAGCGGTAGGGGCTTTCTTGTTCTGGTACTATGGATTTGGGCTACCCTTTGGGTTCGCCTTTACAGTTCTGATATCCGTGTTGATAATTGCCTGCCCATGCGCTTTGGG
>JACPBJ010000012.1 GCA_016180375.1 Nitrososphaerota archaeon
AACGGAGAGGAGCGTTAGACAGTACGCGGCTCATGGATATGCCGGAAGGGTGAAGATAGGCGTAGTAAGAAAAGAGCTGCTTTCTAAGATTTCTAGGTCTAGGGAGATAAATAATGTTCCAGAACCATTGAAGAAGCCAGGCAGTATTCTGAGGCTTAGTGAAGGAATTCTCATAATGGATGGCAAGAACTGGCTCAGGCACCTATTAGGGAAACTAGGATTTGGAGAAAATATGAAAATTTCGATAAAGAATGTCGGAGGTCCTTATGCACTCCTGCAAGAGTATAGAATCAGCGAAGGAGACAGAAGCATTAGACTAGCGGTAAAGAAGTATCGTGATTTGAAGTCCGTGAAGTGGGTTCTGTTAAATGTATGGACGGCGAGCAGCAGAAAATTTGAGATTACGCCGTTGGCAAGGCTCCACAGGGAATATACAGCTCTCAGAGATTTCAGGAAGGAGGAGATCGATGTTCCAGAGATCATCGCTGTTATCGGTCCCTCTAGAATACTTGTGACTAGTTTCATAGATGGTATTGATCTGGGAACGATAGCAAAAGAAGTGCTTGCAGGTAAACGGGATGATCTTTCTCCTATCAGCATGTACGGCAAGACTCTGGCAAGAGTTCACTCCTTGGACTATGCGTTGGGAGACGCAAAACCGAATAACGCTCTCCTGAGTGATTCCCACATCTATCTAACTGATTTTGAGCAAACCAGAGTTGGAGGAGACAGAGCCTGGGACATCTCAGTATTCATCTATTATTCACTGAAGCTCAGTATAAACGGAAAGTCATCCAGAGATTTCGTCAGAGCATTTCTTGAAGGATATTTAGAAGACGGCAACAGAGAAATAGTCTCCGCGTCTTTGAAAGCCAAATACTATGAACCGTTCTTCCCCATACTCGCGCCTAATGTTGTTCTAGCTGCCAGAGATGAGATAGCTAAAGCGTTGTCTAAGACTTCTTGAAAGTTGTATAGCCGCAGTTTCCACAGGATAATCTGTTCTTGTGCTCTGCAAGAAACCTGCCTTTTCCGCATCTAGGGCATTCTTTCTTCAGCCTCTCCAAGGCATCTCCTTTGACCTTGTAAAACTTGTAAACCTGAGGACTGACCTTCGGTTTTCTCTTCTTCTTCCCCTTCGGTACTGGCGCAGCTGCTGGTGCTTCTGTAGGTGCAGGAGCTGGAGCTGGTGCCGGAGGTGGAGCTTTAGACATCTACTTCTTCTCTTCCTTTGAAGCTGCTGCTTTTGGCGCCTCGGCCTTTGCTTCTGCTTTAGGAGGTGCGGCTACCGGTGCTGCCTTGGATTGCTTAGCCGCTTCTACTGCTTTCTGTCTCTCCTCCTTCGATAATGATCTTAGCATAAGATGCTTTGGAAGATATTTCTTTGCAAGTTCGGGATTATCGTAAATGTAAAAGACGCCTTTTGCGGAACTGGCTCCGGCTTGGAAATTGATCTTTATTGGGAATACTTTTGATTTGTCAACGCTTAGCTGCTGAGCAACTGCGTTAGCGGCATCGTCTCTCTTTAGAGTTCCCTTTATGTCCTTGAAACTTACGGTAACTTCCTTCCTGCTGAGGAACTTGTTCTCCTGTTCTTGTACTAGCTCTGTAAGCATAGGAAGACATCGAAAATGTGTATCTGTATTAATACTTTAATGAGCACGCCCCTGCAAAAGCTACGGAGGGGACCTGCAATATAAAGCAGGATTGGTTACTAACAAATCGTACCCCTTAGTATGAGCTATACGGGGGGGCTGCAATATATACTACAATGAGTACTTGTTTGCCCCTACGTGCAAACTACTAGGGGGGAGTCAGCATGAGATCGGATTTCTCTGTCTTGGTTGCTTCATGCTGCCGAGAAAGCTTCTGCAATTGCATGAGATCGATGTTATTTTATTGTTAATCTCGGATTGGTAGAGTACTGTGATACTCTAGGCATGAAAATATCCTCTGCAATGAGGCTAGTCCCCCCTTCTATACATAAACTCAAAAAGTTTCAGAAATTTGTAGGAATCAATTTTAAGCTGAATAATCTCGCTTTGTGTTGGCCGGGGTGGCAGAGTGGCCTATTGCGCGGATCCTGTAAAAGGAGCGTAAGCCTTGAGAGCCCGTGTCCCTTCGGGGACTCGTCGGTTCGAATCCGACCCCCGGCGTCCAAAATCCTAAAAGAACAAAACTTAATTTCTTCACTAATGTGATTAACAGTGAGAATCGTGACTACCGAGGCCTCTGAGTTAGAAGCGATACATAAGGAACTCAAGATTATGAACCAGAGACTTGCTTCGATAAAGGACATGATAGAAGAAGTTATCATAAGAGATTTGCCAAAGGTAAAGGTCAGCAAGAAGGAACTGAAAGAAATAACGGAATCAATCTCTGAGGTGAAACGCGGAAGATGTACTACATTGGAAGAGCTTAGAAGTGTCTAGATATGCTGTATTTGCTGAGTCAGTTAGATTTTGCGTAAACGCCTAGACTCGATAGAAGAAGCCCTTGCAGAAGAAATGACTGAGGATGATAAACGAGCACTCAAAGAAGCTTTGAAGGAACATGGAGAAGGAAAAACGGTTCCTTTCAAGAAGTCAAAGGCCAACAAACATTGAAGGTCTTTCTATAAGTGAGCTAGACGAGTTCTTGAAGATTCTGCTAGCATCCTGAAAGCTCAAATCTTACCCCTTTATGTTATCTAACTGGATCAGGTCAAAAGTTTGTATCGCAAACGAATGGTGCATGGTTGAGTTGGAAAGGAGAAAGATATTGATGGGTTCCGGCATAGCCCTCTTGGCTCTCCTAGTTATTGGAGGAGTATGGTTTTCTCAAAACAAAAGCATATTCAGCATCTCCGAATCTCCTGAGTATAAGCTCCTGAAGATACACGGTGAAGCTACTGGCCTCTATAATCAGGAGTACTTGCTGTGGCAAAGTTGGACTGGTGGAAACATCACAACTAAGGAGTTCTATGATGGAACCAAGCCGGTAGTGGAAAAACTGAACTCCTTGGTATTACAGATCAATGCAACAACGGTCCCTGAAGAATGGGAGGAAGCCTATGGCAACTATGGAGCCTACCTTGTAATGCTTCGTGATGCTTTCTCGCTTATGTACGCCTATGCCGTAGAGAAGGAAAAGAACAATCTTAGCCCGGATGATGAAGCTTTTGTAGGGCAGCGTATATCGCAATACATGCAGGAAGCAAACAACTACTTCCAGACATCATGGGGCTCGTGGCCCGTAATGCCTCAGTTTCTTTCACCACCCTCACTCAGACCGTTCCCGCCTTCCCCCATACAGGGTGGAGGCTAGAGGTGTTTGATGCTCCTCATTGGAGCGATGCCACACTTCTCGTAATACTGTTGATGGTATTCTTCTGCTCTCCAGAATTCTGAAGCTGGAGCAATCTCCGTTACAATTGGCTTCCTGTATTTCCCTGATTCTTGGAGCTTCTCCTTTGATGCCTTCGCTAATTTCTCCTGCTCGGCATTGTGGAAGAATATGGCAGACCTGTATTGCGTGCCCTCATCTGGGCCCTGACGGTTCGGCGTCGTTGGATCATGATTTCCCCAGAACAGATTGAGAAGATCTTCATAAGAAACCTTCGAAGGATCGTATTCTACCTGCACAACTTCGACATGCCCAGTCTTATCGGTGCAAACATCTTCGTAAGTCGGATTCTTGAGCCGGCCTCCCATGTAGCCTACGGTAGTAGATGTAACTCCATTTACCTTGCGAAAATCATCTTCAACATGCCAGAAACATCCTGCTCCAAAAGTCGCTTTCTCCATTTTATTCATGGGTAAAAATCTGTTCTTGTCCGATATATCCGTATACCAAAATTCTCCGTTATGGGGGATTTAGAATGCCTTTGCCGACAAAACTTGCCTGCTTCCAGATTCTGTAATATTCTGCAGGATCAACTTCTCTAGTTTCACCATTATCCACATTTACAACGTAAATCATCTGAAGTCTTGCATTTGCTATCTGTTCTTTGCTGATGGCTGGAGTGTTGTAGTATTTGTCGAGAATCTGCTTCATCTTCGCAATGTCTTCGTTGCTACGAAACCTCGGAGGCTGGAGGAAGAGCTCCGGAATTGAAAGCAGGTTATGTGGAGGCGTTCCCAAGGCGAATTTCTCTGCAAACGGACTGTATCGAGCAATCTTGCTGGCAATTCTTGCAGCGTTTGACTCGACAGGATCAAGAGCATGATCAGGAGGCACAAATCCAGTTTCTATCTCAACAATTTCTGTAGATTCACCCTTCCTTCCGAAGAGATCACAGACCAGAATGTCGCTCAGCTGCTTTTCAAGGTCTACGTTGTAGCCCTTTTTGAGAAGATGTTTTGCGCAGACCATCTCCATGACGCTGTGGTTTATCTTGACGGCGCCTTTTCTGTAGAGGATTACGAGTTTCTTTCTGAGCCTTCTCAGCTCGGATGCGACCCAAGGGCCCTCTTCCCTTGTTATCGCGTCCGTAATAGTTGCAATATCCTGAACAAACTTCTCCAAGACTTCTGAATCCAATTCGTAATGGGATGTCCGAATATAAAATCGACTGATCTTTTTGTAAAAGAGCTAATGCAGGGGCAGAACAGAGATTTATCTTGTGCTCAGGTTAACTTCGATAAAAACGTCTTCGGGAACTCTAATCTTCATGAGCTGGCGCATGGTTCTGTCATCCGCGTCCAAATCGATGAGGCGTTTATGCACCCTCATCTCCCAATGATCGTAGGTGTGCGTTCCCTGCCCTGACGGGGCCTTCCTTGTAGTGACCTTGAGCCTCTTTGTTGGCAGTGGTTGAGGCCCTCTCACCTTTACCCCGGTCTTCTCAGTAATGTCCTTGATCTCCTTGCATACAGTCTCCAGATTTCCTAGATTGGAGCTGGTGAGCTTTATCCTTGCTAACTGAGTCATTTCCTGTTGCAGTATCGCTGTTTTGGGCCATTATATAGTATTTGCTTCGAATTAATCATGTTGATAAACCGCTGGCAAGTATTATGATAGGCTTGCGGATAATTGACCTAACCCAAGTTATAGAGCATGAAATGTCCATATTTCCAATCGACCCTCAGCCTGTAATCTTTCCTTGGACTACGATAGAAGCGCATGGATTTGCCACAAATGCGCTTTTCATGGTCGAGCATACGGGAACTCATGTTGATGCTCCTTCTCATTTCATTAAGCATGCAAGGAGCATAGACGCTGTTGATCTTGAGACCTTCCAAGGCAGCGCTGTAGTGTTAGACCTTGCAAATTTCGGCGAAAACGCTATGATCAAAGCGGTAGACATCAAGAAGGCAGAAGAGAAAAACGGAATTGGAAAAGGTGATATCGTCTTGATCAGAACAGATTGGGACAAATTCTGGAGAAAGGACATCTATCTAAAATCAAACCCCGGACTGTCTGCAGATGCGGCTCAGTACCTAAAGAAAAAGCAGGTCAAGCTTGTGGGCATAGATACACCTAACATAGATCATCCAACGGCTTCAAAGTTTCCTGTTCACAATATACTTCTTGCAAAAAACATCCCCATAATTGAGAACCTGACAAATCTTGGAAGCATAGAGAAAAGCAGGTTTGAGTTCATCGCGATGCCACTCAAGATAAAGCAAGGAACAGGCTCTCCTGTAAGAGCGATTGCAGTCGTATAAAACAAAGAGAACTGATATTACCTTCAACATAACTCCCCAAGACGGCCTTGGTCAACTACTGGATCTTCAACGTGGTTGATGCCTATCTGGGCAATAGCACGATAGACGCTTATGACATATTGAAGTTCAGAGCTCAGAGACTCTACTGGTTGCTCAATGCAAACAGCATGCTCTTCAGAAAAGTGAAGAAAGAGGATAGAGTCGTTTTCTACGTAGGAGGTAAGAAGGCAAAGTTCTTTGGCGGTTATTGCCTTCTATCAACAAATCCCAAGCGCCTTATCCCTGAGATAAAGCGGTACGTTATTGAGGATCCTGAGGACAGGTTTAACTACATAGTGAATCTGAAAGAAGTTACCATTTTCGATAACCCTACGCAGGTTCTGCCCCTGTTGAAATCACTATCATTCGTTAAGGATGAAAGGAACTGGGGAAGGTACTTCCAAGGAAGCATAATCAAGATAGACGAGGGAGACTACCGCACAATTACGCAAAACCCAGCGCCATAATGGATCTGGAAAAACTGACTTATACCGGGAATTGATCCCAATAAACGAAAAGGTTTGAGCAGAAACATCTCTATTGCTATTATCGGGATTTTGCTAATCGGCGCCGCAGGGGCCTTCTTTTTCCTGAATAGTCAGCCTCAGGCACAGCAAGTTGTACCTTCAAAGACCGGAGACCCGCAACAAGCCCCTCAAGCAGCAAACGAACCTGCCATGAAGGAAGAAAGACTTCTCTTCAAGAATGTTGATGGAGGGCAGATATCGCTTGCTGAAATCCAAAAAGACGATAAGCCTCTCGTGATATACTTCTTTGCTACGTGGTGCCCTACCTGCGAAAGCGATCTCAGGGCGTTAAACTCTGCTTACGAGAAGTATCAGGGGAAGATCAACGTGCTCGTAGTAGGCTTCGACCCCTCAGAAGATGCTCAGCTGATAAAGCATTACAAGACAAGCCACGGGTACTCTTGGTCTTTCGCTGAATATAGTAAAGATGCGATATTGCATTTCAAGATTGTCACGCAATCAACCAAGATAGGCATCGATGCTAAAGGTAATGTTGTTTTCACAGATGGATACGGAGTCCTCAGTCAGAGCGACTGGGATGCGAGGCTTGAGAAACTCCTGAAATAGTATGGTAGCTTTACTTGAGCAGGTTCCACTTGTATTAGTTCTTGGAGCCGGTTTCGTGACGCTGCTCTCGCCTTGCGGCTATGCACTGTTGCCAGGGCTGATAGGCTATCTGCTTGGAGGGAAGGTGACAATACGAGGAGCCGTCAGAGGCTCGCTGACTGCAATTCTTGGCATCCTTATTGTCTTCTCAGCAGTAGGACTCGTGCTGAGCATTGCTTCAGGCTTGCTCAGATCTGTGGTTCCTCACCTGACTATTGTGGCTGCTGTAATCATCGTTGCAATAGGCATAGCAAAAGTCTTCGAGCTCAACATACCAGTAATCGGTAGCGTTCCAAGCATAGCGCAGGGGATTAGGCCCTCGGGCTTCTTCACTTATGGCATTGCATACGCATTTGCAGGGGCAGGGTGTACATTTCCTATTTTCTTCGCAGTCCTGCTTTACGCTTCAACGGTTCCCGGCCTAGGTGCCCTTGTAACCATGCTTACTTATTCAATTGGGGTTGCGGTTCCTCTGCTTATCACTGCCGCACTTACTGCGACCGCAAATGAAGCAGTAGTACGTAAAATAGCCAGGCTAACGGGAAAGATTCAAAGGGTTTCTGGCATCGTTCTTCTGTCTGCCGGTGTCTACCTCGTTTACTATTATCTGGCCTACTTTCAACAAATCCTCCCAAGGGTTACCCTATAGGAGATTGTAAGATCATCGAATGAAAGCCAGACAATTAGTATTTATTCAAGTTAGTTTCACAGCGTGCAGACACTATTGAGTGCCGCTACAAAACCTGCCAACGGCATCACGATAGAAAGATACCTTTCTCCCAATGCACGATTAATGCCCGGCAATGTAATTGAGATTCCCGGAAATTCGATCATCCTCGTTTCTGAAGATGTGGTTGACAAGAGGGCGATGACGAAGGACGGGATTACCCTAAAGCAGCTAGGAGTCAGGTACAGACTCATGAGCCATGATTTGAAGACCCAGAAAGCAAGTTACATAGTCCCCATGACTATTATTGATGTTTCTAGAAAGCGCGGCAAGGACGTCACAGGAATTCAGCTCCCCATTGGAAAGCTAATCTTTGATCACGGTCTATACCTGAAGTATTCTCCCGGAATAGAGGAGCTTGGCACAAACGACAGGGGGGACATCGTGTTAAGAGAAAGGCTGGAATCCGACCCGACTGTAGGCCCAATCATCAACTCGGTCAACACAATAATTACAGGAAGGGCGGACAGGCTTGTAACCAGGGTCAAAAGAGAGGAGAACCAAAGGGACCTTGAAGAGGCAAATGGCTGGCTCGAAGCGTTTGAGCTCTTGACAGGCAGGGAGACCCTCGTAAGCAGGTTCATGTGTGCAGGAATCGAGTATACCCATAGGGGAAACGTCACCTACTTGGCGAGAACTACCCACATGAACTTCTTCGATATAGGTGACTCTGAGATGATGGAGATTCATGGCAAGGTCAAAGCCATGTTTGATGGGCTGGGGAGGAATCTGCCTACGGTCACAATAACCTCACTCGTGGGTCTACCCAGAAACAAGATGGAGTTCGACCACATTCAGGTAGAGTTGAAAAAAATGGTGGTCGACCCACAGGGGCTAGGTCTGCCAAAGGAATTCTCTGAGTCGAACTTTTACGACACAAAGACCGGTTCGATCGTCCCTGCAAACTTTGTTTTATTCGCTCCTTTGAACGCACTTCCAGACAAGATCAACATCATAACAATCAATACTGATTATCATGGAGAAGTGAAGAGTCGGGGAGTTCTCTCTCCTCTCATGGCCATAATGTCCCTTATCGGTGTTATATCGGCTCACTGTGGCGCTGCAATTCTCAACAGGAGAGGCACTGCTACAAGTTTTACAGGCCCTACGGGAACCGGAAAGACAACGGCTGGTGCCTTTTGGGCAGAGAAGAATGAGAGGTATAGAAGAGAGGAGCTGAGAAGGCGCTACAGAATCATTCTAAAGAAAGAGGAGAAGGAGAAAAGCGATGCCGAAATTGGAGAGAAGGTTAAGACAGTTGTAGAAAAGGTGGGCGTTCTCTGCCAGGAGGATTGGGTTGAGATCGCAAAGGAAGGATCGCGGGCTGCGTTTTATCCTGATGGAGAATGAACCATTACTTGAAAACGCAACGGCCGACTTTGGAGCATCTGGCAAGGATTTCAACTTGGGCAGAGTAACCCATGATTACTTCCCTGAAAGAATCTTTTACGACCCGTCTTGGGGACATCTGTTGTACGACCGCTCCCCGAGGAAGATTACTGCCCATGTCTTCCTAGAGAGGAACCCAGCCCTCGATTTCATCGTAAAGAGGGTTTCAGCAGAAGAAGCCATTCGCTGGCTATTGATAGGAAGGACTCCTCAAGGCAAGTTCGAGCCTCTGTACAATGCTTACCCAGACTTTAGTGGGCTGTTAATTGAGAAGGGAGTCATTGGCGAGAAACTGGTGCAAGCGTATGAGGAAGCCAAGAAGGGGAACTTTGGACCAATAGTAGGAGATGCTGAGATTGGCAGGTCTATATTCGAGAAACTGGACATCCAAATTCAGCTCTGGAGAAAGAGTTGCTCAGACATTCCTACTTACATAGTCAACGGTGCACCAGGCCTAGAGATAACCCAAGATGCAAACTGGCTTTTATCAGAATTACCAGGGGCTTTCGAGGGTTGGAAGCACGTCTCCGTCAAAGAGTTTCAAGAATACATGGAGAGGGAGTTCGCAGTCAGGTACGACAAGAATGGAAGATGGGTCCATATAGACGAAAAAACAAGGAGCGGAGAAGCCACAGATGAGGATGCGACCTCAGACTAGCCAACTGCATCAGAACTATATCTTCCAATTCATAAAATCTTATACTTGAGGATAGCGTTACTATCTCCATTTGCGCAAAAGGGGTAGTTTCGCAGAGAAGCTCAGAATTGGTTGTAGCGGCTGGGGCTACAAGGATTGGGTTGGCCCCTTCTATCCTAAAGATACTCCTCAAGCCGGTTTCCTGAAGTTCTATTCGAGGGTATTCGATGCCGTTGAGATTGACTCAAGTTTCTACAGAATTCCAAATGCTTCCATGATTTCAAACTGGAAGGCAAGCGTCCCAGACAATTTTTCATTCGCAGCTAAACTTCCGAAGAGGATGACACATGACAAACATCTTGTCGGAATTGACAATGATATGGCATACTTTCAAAAGATGATGAAGCTCTTTGGAAACAAACTTGGAGCAGTTGTTGTCCAACTACCTCCATCTTTCAAATACGATAAGGATCTGGAAGGCTTGAAGGATTTTATTCAATTAGCAGACAACGAAATCAGGTACGCGATAGAGTTCAGGCATAAGTCTTGGTTCAAGGACGATGTCTACAAACTCCTCCATGATCGTAATGTCAGCATGGCCTGGTCGTTGAACCAGTATCTTGAAACTCCTGCTGAACTGACTGCAGACTTTCTGTATTTGAGACTCGTGGGGACAAGGGAGATCGTGCAATTCACGGGAATACAGAAGGATCAGAGCGAAGCCATGCAGAAGTGGGTAAAGAAAGTCGAGGAGAAGAAGGATTCTTTCTCCGACGGCTTTGTCTTCTTCAATAATCATTTTGCAGGCTTTGGACCGGCTTCGGTTAATGAGTTCAGAAGGCTTGCGGGGTTGATGGAGATGCAATGGTCACAAGCTGGCGAAAGCTCTTCAAAGCAAGCAAGCTTGGCAGACTTCTAAATCTGAGATTGCATGCCCAGAGTCATTCTTCATGTAGATATGGATTCTTTCTACGCTTCAGCAGAGAAGGCTCGTAATCCATCGCTGCAAGGAAAACCTTTGATCGTTGG
>JACPBJ010000209.1 GCA_016180375.1 Nitrososphaerota archaeon
ATGCCTGAACCTTGTAACCTCTGCATTCGTGCGCTCCTGGGACAGTCCTGTAATCGCACATGTCTTGTATCCTTTTCACCAATCCGCCTGTGAGCGCATTCACCACCATCACATCGCATGGGGGAGATGGGACAAAGATCTTGCCCTCAGCGTATGCAAAGCCGTGCACGTGGAACATGGCTCTCTCTTCCATTATCGAGCCCCTGAGGCGCTTCAGATCGAGACTCTTGTTAAGAAGGGGTTCTTGCCTGAATGTCCAGAGTGTCTTTCCCGTACTCATATCGAGAGCATAGTAGTTGCCAGTAGCATCGGTGGTGTAAGCAACGCCATCCACAATGATGGGTGTGTTAACCGTTGATGTCGCTCCGGCATACCCTCCTATCGGGCCTACTTTCGGTATGGGAATGGGGAAGATCCACTTGAGCTCTATAAGGTGCACGTTATCTTTGTTGATAATGTTCTGAGGGTTTGAATTCGTAGCCAATATGTTGTGGTTTACAGTTTCCCAGTTTCTCTGTTCTCTTGGAAGATTAATCATTGACCGAGTCAGCCAATTCCTAATATAAATAATTACCTAACATCTTCGGGTATTTTCTTCGTCAATTGTCGAAGATCAAACAATTCCTCTATTCGTGTGATTAAATGTGCTTGGCATGAAGGCCTTCCTGGTTATCCCTCCTGGCAGTACTTAAGCTCCGATTGAGTGCTGAATATTTTAATATGCTATAGGGGAGGTTAGGAGTGTTTCATGCGAAGGATTCATCGCGTGACAGGATCTCCCTGCCCACCATGCCCCCAGCCTCCTCCGTTCCTTACTATAGCCCTCTATAAATCGTTAGGTATTTGCCTATCCATGTTTCGACAATTGACGAACATAATGAAGTATGAATCTGATAGGAAGGTACTAGAGTTAGCTAGGAGCTAAGAATAACTTGTCATAATGGAGATGGTCGCTCCTTGTACACAATCAACTCGGAATGCTGCCAGACCCATTTGTTCAAAATGTCGGAAGACCTAGTTAACAGTAGTCAAGAAATAGAGAGATGCCCTCTAGCTGAGGGCTCTAGGCCTTCTTTCTTCTTGCAAGGGCTACCATTGCTTGAGGGTTTGGAGTTCAAAGGCGTTCTCCATAACGCCAAACCGGTTAATCGATGGTTATGATGGTGGTAACATTATTTTGGCTAACCAATAAATAGCCTAAGAGCACTGGATATCCTGATGACCGAATCAGAAAACGCCATACTGGAAAAAATTGACCGACTAAGGAAGAATCCCGAGAAGTTCGAAAAATGGATCCGAGCAAAAGTCGATAAGGTCGTCAAACATTGGCCAAAACGTTAGATAAAGACACCCAAAGACTCTGCGATATTTTGAGGAACTTGAAGAAAGAGATAATCAGAAGAGCGATCATCGCGTATGATCGAAGCCCTGAAACCTTTGGGGAAGAGATAGTTGCGCTAAACGATATTGATGAGGCCGTTAGGAACAACTGTGAGTAGGAACCTTCACGCCGATAACCGCCCAAACAGATCACGCTCTTTTTGATTTCGGTGAAAGTAGATTAAATGGTGCGCGGCCTGTGGGCTGAATCCTTAGAGGGTGTGAGTCCGCCTATTGAAGGCGACTTGTGATCCTTCTCCCTACGTTTTATTTTTGCTTTGACAGATGTTCAGGAAAATGTTAACTGATGATGAGCACTCCTGTTTTCCATTTCTATTGATGAATCTTAAGGGGAGGGTAGGGGTGTTTCATGATAGTAAGCAAACTGCTTATCGTGACAGGATCTCCCTGCCCACCATGCCCCTATCCTCCTCCATTTCTTGCAATAGCCCTCTATATATCGTCAGGTATTTACCCATCTATGTTTCGACAATTGACGAACATAATGAAGTATGAATCTGATAAGAAGATACCAGACACCCTGAGAAGCAAAGAAGGACCTGTTACAACGGAGATGATCGCTATCCCTAACCCTCCTATCTTGGAATGACGGCCAAGGATAAAGGCACGCAGGGGTCCAGACCTAATAATAGGTCGGATTATAGCAATTGCGTTCCCTTTTCGGTAGAACGTCTTTAGTCAATCGTGGAATCACGCTGCATTAGTCAAGTTAATATCTGATCTTTCTAAGTACCTTGAGATCCTTCTCTCGCCTATTTCGTATTCATAGGCGATCTTTTTCTTAGCCTCTTTCTCAATTTGCTTGGCCCTCCTGAGAACCCTAAT
>JACPBJ010000013.1:0-3113 GCA_016180375.1 Nitrososphaerota archaeon
TCCTCCAATTCTAGTCTTGCCAAGAATTACGTTCCAGTCACAACCGAGGCCACTGACATCATGCGGGATTGACTGAAAATACCAGATCAGTTCCCCTGATATGGCATCAAGGGCGAGTATGGTGGAGGAGAATAGATTGGGTCCTGGGCGATATGTCGCGTTCCATTTTGGCGCTGGTGATGAGGTTGTTACATATACTATGCCCGTCTCTTCATCGACGGCCCACTGTCCAGATCCAGCCCCAACCCCGACGCTGCGAGCATTTCCCCAATCGCCCTCAAGAGGTTCAACGTTGCCTTTTCCCTTCCAACTAAGAGACCATTTTGGATCGCCTCCCGCAGGGGGCATGAGGAAGAATCGCCAAAGGAGCTTCCCAGTTCTCAGGTCAAAGCCGGCAATGAAACCTCGGCCCGAATCTACGCGGCCACTTACTCCAACGCCCGTAATAAGTACCTGCCCTTTCGCGTAGAATACTGGTCCATAAAGCATCTGTCCAGTATAGAATCCCTTGTTTCCTGGCACATCTTTGCAGATCCTGCCACCAGCCAAGTCCCCAAGAAGTTTCGGAACACCGGTAAACGCATCTAGTAGCAATACCGAGCAGTCAGGAGTAGGATAATACAGACTGCCGTTGTAATAACTGATGCCCCTTACCCTGCCAGGATCAAATGGCCTAACGGCCGGGATGAGACTTGGGATTTCTGTTATGTTTGCTGGATACGAATATGTCCAGATCGGCCTTGCATCTAACATGTTTATGGCATCGATCCGCAGGAAATTCGTAGGAACGTAAACAATCCCACTAACGACAAGTGGCTTAGCAGAAGAACCGAGAGGCAGCTCATAGCCGAAGTTTGCTGGTTGGACGCGAAATGCGTAAAACCAATCGTCTTGAAACAGGAAGGCGTTTTCAACATTAATCTGGGTCTGCGGACTAAAATTAGTACCTCTTTCGTCATAGTTGGTGTAGATCCAGTCTGCTCCTTCGATCTTCTGTATTGATTCCGTGTTCTTGACCGTAAGGAGGATAGAATTTGCAAGGAAAACCACAATGGCAAGCACGAAGAGCTCCAGTCGCCTCAAATGTTTATTCTAAGTTAGTTCCAGCTCATCTACATAGTTAAGTCTAGCTGTACATCCCTGGTTCTCTGCGTATGGTTCATCTACTTTTTTTTGCAGAATATGGAAAGTCGAGCATGTGCTGTACTCCATCACAGCTGGCTATGGTGTATGATGTATGCCCCAAGGTTTATATGGAGCGAGCAGGCTCTCATCCGCGATAAGTATGAGCCCGAGGGACTCAAGGGCCGGAAGGAATCATGCGGATAGGTTTGTTGAAAAGTCTAGAAGACTGCTCTTGTCGACTTCTCTGATAGCCATACTGCTTTCGACCGTCTTTCTCATAGCCATACCACTTGTTCCTCCAGTAAGCGCGCAAAGGCAACAGGTCGAGGGTGCAAATTGGGAATACGGACATTACGACGCTTGGGGATCTGGTTTCAACCCCCAGACGCAGATAACGAAAGACAATGTGAATCAGGTGGAACTGAAATGGACATGGCCAATTCCTGTTCCTAGACTGAAGCAGGGTCCGTTTGGTTCCCAGGTGCCAATACTGGTAAAAGATGGGATCGCGTATCTCCAGACCAACGAGTACCATATGTTTGCTCTTGATGCAAAGGATGGTAGGCTGGTATGGAGCTTTATCCAAGATATCAATGCATCACAGCTGCCTCCAGGAAGGAGCTTCCACAATCACATGTTCAACCTTGTGGGGGATACAATCTATTTCATATCCCCAAATAATGGGTGCACCATCTTTGCGCTTGATGCGCTAACAGGTAAGGCGAAATGGGACCTCAAGGGGCTTTGCGAGAACATACCAGGGGCGTATATCAAAGGAGGACTAGGTACGCGCGGAGTACCAGATCAGCCCCCCTTTTTCGTCTCATGGCCTCCGGTAGTATGGCCTGAGCAAGACGTCATGGTAGTTTTCATCTCAGCAACAGGAAGCAACATGGGTCGTGGAGTTCACAGGGGGTACAGCCTTTCAACTAGGCAGCTTCTTTGGACTTGGTTCGCTATCCCATCCCAAGTAGAAGCCGAACGGGCAGCAGACCCTGACTGGTCATTCAGGGAAGCTTCCAAAGCATTGAGAGGCGGTAATGTTCCTCCAGAACTAATAAGGGGAGACTGGGGTACGAAGGGGCCGATAGGTGGCGGGGGCAACTGGGGCCATGCATCATTGGACAAAGAAACGGGAATAGTATACATGGGTTCTGGACAAGCATCTCCTGACTACATAGGCATACATAGACCTGGACCCAATCTCTTTGCTGCATCAATTCTGGCATTTGAAGCAAAGACCGGTCGTCTGGTCTGGTACTTCTCAGCTTCGCCCCACGATCTAGGAGACCACGAATGCTCTTGGGGTACGTCTTTGGCTAACGTTAAGATCCAGGGTCAAGACAGGAAGGTTGTCATACAGGGATGTAAGAACGGGTACCTCTATGTGCTTGACGCTGCAACGGGGAAGCCCGTCTATGTGGTTGAATCACCTGGTAGAGCGAGGCTGAACGAACCGGAGAATCTTCCTTTCAACAAAGTTGATTACGACTGGGACAGGTGGGCAAAAGAAATTCGTAACAAGGGGTACGCTGGTCCTGGCCCTGAAGGAGTTCCTTACGTCCAGTGTCCTGGTCCCACTGGTGGTATAGAATCCCGTGTAGCTATTGCCTACAACACGGCATTCACAGTCAATCAGAATGTTTGCAGGCTAATACGTGGTTTCTATAAGCTCGAGGAAATAGGCGTTGGAAGAGGTCTTGGGGATATAGGCGGTACGGCCCCAGGCTATCCTCAGAACTCAACTGCATTTGCACTTGACCTTGACACTGGCAAGATAAAGTGGACATTCTTCATGCCTGCAGGATTCCACGGCTCAACAATTGTTAGCGGCAAAGTAGTTTACTTGGCAAGCAGGGATGGAAACCTCTATGCCTTGAACGCTGATGATGGCAAAACACTCTTCAAGAAGTCCTTTGGAACCCCGCTTCCTGTTGGACCGACTATAGCAGCTGACGCAGATGGAAAGATGAAGATATTACAGATAA
>JACPBJ010000013.1:3167-11861 GCA_016180375.1 Nitrososphaerota archaeon
GATATTCCTGGCTTTGTCGCAGTCTTCGGTCTGCCTGATAAACTACCAGAGCCTCAGATCATAACAAAGGAAGCAATCAAGCAAGCTCCCAAAGAGGTCGTTAAGGAGGCGGCAGAGGAATTGGGAATCGTCAGTACGGTGGAGACTATTAGCCCATTATCCTATGCTATTGTAGGTATAGGCGTAATACTTATTGTGGTCGCCGGGGTTCTATTCACAAGAAGAAAGAAAGTGTAAACTGAATGGGAGGGAGAATCCTCTCATCTAATCTTTTATTATCGCGTCTGGTTTCTTTAACGTTGACTATGGTTAGACGGAAGTTGACACTTCTTTCAGCCGCCTTTGTTCTGGTGTTGCTAACCAGCTTTGTGGATATTACAGCCGTAGATCAGCGGGAGGCTTACAAGTTGGTCGGAGGTTGGAGTAGCGATGGACGAGGTCAGAGGCCCCCACGTGGAATAGCGATCGATTCGAGTGGGTATGTCTATCTGGCAGATGCACTTAAGGATCGGGTACAGAAATTCTCGCCTGACGGTAAGATGTTACTGGAATGGGGCACGACAGGGAGAGGGGAAGGACAATTCTGGGTACCAGCCGCGATTGCTGTTGATCGTAGGGGCAGTGTGTACGTAGTAGACCATGATAACAACAGGATACAAAAGTTCGACTCTGATGGAAGCCTTATCATGACTTGGGGCTCTGAGGGTGCAAGTGACGGCAAGTTCGTTAGCCCAGAGGGTATAACAGTTGATGCTGGTGGCAACGTCTACGTTGTGGAGAGTAGCAATAATCGTGTGCAGAAGTTTACAGAACAAGGGAAATTTATTACTAAATGGGGTTCATTTGGGGACGACGACGGTCTATTCGCTTTTCCCAACGCCATCGCTGTAGACTCCGAGAGATCAGCAGTGTACGTGGTTGACAGGGGCAATAATCGAATCCAGAAGTTTACGACCGAAGGCAAGTTCGTTAGAAAGTGGGGTTCGTTTAGTACTCTTGAAGGCGAGTTCAACTCACCCAATAGCATCGCCCTTGATCTAGAGGGAAATGTGTTCGTTGTCGATGCAAACAACAATCGAATTCAGAAGTTTGATCTGAGCGGACAATACATAACGGAGTGGAAAGTCGGAAATAATTCCCGAGGACTATTAGGTGGAATACTAGTAGATCTAGATGGAGTGGTCTACTTGGTCGATGTGACTAACAACCGTATCGATAAATATGTTCTCTCAGGCATGGAACCCATAGCCTACCCACCAGATGCTGAGGCTGATGCTGGAAACGCAAGAAGATCTAGCCAAAATGCTCAAGTCGAGATCTCGAGCCAGTGGGTCAATCTGCATCCCTTTGAGGGCCTAGCTCTTTTCATTATGGGTGTAGGAACTATTGTTTCGCTCATCATGCTTCAACGGAGGCGAAAAGGATAACAGCGAAAAATACTAGCCGGGTGATACGCTAGAATGATTAATGCACTCGATCCTATTTATTAAGTCGAAACCTGGCACTTCATACAAAATCAAGAAGCTGGGGATGACATAAACCAGATGGGGTACAAATCCCACCGGAGCGGCCCTTAAACATTGCTTATTAGCCTGAAATAATCAATGTCAAATGAAGGCAACAGAGACGATTTGAGGTTCTTGCCATAGACGCGGTAGGTAGCGAGCTTGAAAAATCAAAGGAGAAAGTTGTTACACTCAAGACGAAGACAGGCTACCTGAACTTGGTAGGTGTCGAGGATCTAATAATGCAGCGTCTATGCTCGGCCAACTTCTGGAGCGTATATCAGACGGCAGCCGACCGCCAATAATGTAGGCAACATGTTACAAGTCGTTAAAGATGCCGTAAAGAAAATTGTGCCACAAGAGAGCGGCTGATAGTACTATTGTTGACCTTGAGAGACCGAATCCTCTTGAGGCAAAATTTTGAAGCCAAAAATATCTTCATTGGACTTCTCGATTTAATAGCCAACTGCCAATTGTGTATTCAATGTTCATCAAGATAAAGAACCTTAAGACCAAATTTATCAAGGAAAAGGACTAAACGTACGCAATAGCATGTTCTGCTCTTGGAGTATATTCGGTGGGTAAGACACTTCGGGAGTCAAAGAAGAGCTTCGAGGAAACTTTGGATCTCCATCTTTCGGTACTGCGAGAGAAGGCGGTTAGAGAAATCGAAACTGCAGCTGTCTAAAGATCGATTGATCTGAGTTTGACAAGCCTCGTCCCGAAAGATGGCAGGCAGCTGATCAAAGTATTGTGCAATCGTTTGGCTTTCAAGCTATTAGACAGAAGGGAAGTCATGTGACCCTTACAAATGGCAGAATTCACATAACGGTCTCCCCGAAACGAATTGGTGTATGTCTGCTAAACGCCATACTCAAAGACGCTGAGATAAAGAGGGAATTCAAGTCCGATTGCTAGGAACCTGAGGGTACCGCATCAGGCCTTCTATTTTTTTGACATAATCCAAGTTCCATCTCCTACCATGTGATTTTGAACTCAATTGCGTTTAAGAACCGCCGACCGCATCCCTTTGCAAGAAAAGTCTAGGTGCTTTTCTACCTGAAATTCGAATCCCTCCCGAGGCTTTTACAGATTTTACATTGAATTGACTGCACCAAGTATGTAATAGACTTTGCATTAAGTAGCTTGCATAAATGACCGGCGCGAAACAAGCAAATCTCTGGAAAGAGCTAAGGCAAATACACAGAAGGCTTGAAGTGTTGGAGGATGCGGTGCTCTCGCCAGACGATAGAGAGGCGTTAAAGGAAGCAAGAAGAGAATTCAAGGAAGGCAAGACGGTTAGCCATAAAGAGGTCATCAAAGAAGTACCAAAAGAAGTCGTCAAAGAGGTACCAAGGGAAGTCATAAAAGAAGTTCCAAAAGAGGTAATCAAAGAAGTCACTAAGACGGTCACCGTAGAAACAATTAGCCCAGTATCGTACGTTGCAATAGGCATAGCTGTAGTGCTAGTAGTCGTAGCTGGAGTTATCTTCACCAGAAGAAAGAAGGCATGAGCTGGAATGGCCTTGCTATATGCAAGGCACTCCTCTTTTTCTGAGGCTCTCCGTTCGTAGGATTTCCCAGTTGAGACATCTTACAATCACCACGGTACACAGACCAAACACACGTGCACTCCGAAGCTAGGCAGAAGGTCGGGATTAGAACATGGTGTTGGACGTATATCCCTTGATTTCATGAAGCCTGTCAAGACGGCTCACTTTCTTTATCTCCTCCTCGACCTTTCTCCCGTCCCCTTTGTTTCTGTCCGCATGGTTCTAGCACTCCGAAGTTGCCTAGACCACTAAGGTTATTACACCTCGCTCAGAAGATCGTAGTGATCTGGGTTGGTTGAGCGTGTTAGGTGCCCTTACTGTGAGTCGGAGTTCTTGAATAGTGATGAGCTCTCCAAACACATAGACAGGGTTCACGTTGGAAGCGGTCTCCTAGAGGGAGACCGACGAAAGTGGTAGCTTGAGTAAGTGGAGCAGGTGGCATGCGGGTCAGCTTGAACTAGAAGTGGTATAAATCCCACCGACGGCCGCATTTGCTGATATTCTGCCAAGAAACAGCTTCTTTTGTTCAAAGGACTTATGCTGATTTTAGTATGGGAACCACCTTCCCCGTACTGGACTGAATTTTCCGCAAAAATAATTTGTACAACGTGTATTATAACGAAAACTAAAACCATAAAGGACAAGCAATCCTCGAAGCTGAATCGTATATGCAATCAGCTAATTTGCGATTGAAATCCAAGATGGATGAGGCAAGGAAAGAGGGAAAGGTAATCATATATGGAACCGTTGAAAAGGACGAGTTTTCGGGATGGAAGAGGGCGTTTGAGGAGAAATTTCCTTTCATAGATGTCGATTATAGAAGAGAGTACGTTTACGGAACTCCTCCACCTATGGCCAAGAAGATCATGCAAGAAATGAAGGAGGGCAAAGAGAGCGCTGATCTCGTTATTGCAACAGTACCGCCGATCATGCAGATGCAAGAACTCGGCCTTCTGACAAACTATAAATCGCCTGAAGCGTTAGCATACCCGTCCGAGATACTCGAGAGAGAGGGTTTATGGACACCAATTATTTCGGTTCCTATAGTTCAAATCTATAACAGCAGGTTAGTCGACGCCGACGAACTCCCTAGGTCTGCTTCGGATTTGATTAATCCAAAATGGAGAAACTCACTAGTCATACATGATATTACACTTGGTACTCTCGGTTGCTATTGGCTGCTGTCTCTCAAACCCATCTTTGGGGAAACGAAATGGAGGGAATTTGCCGAGGGTCTGGCCAGGAATAAGCCAAAGAATTTCCCACTCTATGACAATATCATAGACTCTGTTGCGGGGGGAGATACAAAGATCGGCGTTACTGCATTGTTGCATGATTTGGTCAAAGCTCACGACGCCGAGAGACCGATAGCAAGATTACCAGTGAAAGACATTCCTCTACTTGTTTCCTATAGCGCGATCGGGATGACCACCGTTGCTGAACATCCAAAATCCGCAGAGTTGCTCATAGACTTCTTGCTCTCGGCAGAAGGGCAAGCACTCATAGGGAATACTTACGTTAGGATTCCGGCGCGCCCTGACGTGGACTCGCCTTATGCCCTGAACAGAATTGTCCCGAACGAACAACCAATCCTGTTCCCCAATGCGTCCGTAACATCAGAAATTCACGAAACCTTGCCCTTCGTCACAAAGTTGTTTGCTCAGGATGGTTAAAATAAAACTAACAGTATCATTATAAGATTAGTATAGGCTTCAATCGTGGACCTCTATGGTTCCTACCAAGGTTATAATCGGTATTGTGGCTATCGTAATAATAGCCGCTGCGGGCCTACTCGTTGCAACCCCGACCCTAACTCAAACAACCGTCGCGCCTAAACCTGAAACTCCTCCCGCTCCTGCACAGCCAGTTGCAGCTCCGCCCGCTCCCCCGCCCACTGGCACCCTGCTAGTGTACGGCAGCATAGATGCAGAAGACTTGCAGCCTCTTGTAAATACGTTCCAAGCAAAGTTTCCGCAGGTCAAAGTTGAGTACGTGAGAGGATCGCCTTCTGAAGTATTTACTAGAATCACCACCGAGCTTCAAGCGGGTAAGAAGACCGCAGATCTTACTCTTGTAAGCTACCCCGGGACGTTGCAGCTGATACGGGAAGACATCTACAGGCCTTACAAATCTCCAGTCGCAGAAGGGTATCCTGCTGACCTTAAGGCCCCAGATGGACTGTGGACCTCTGTAGTCCTGCTCGGGCAGGGCATTATTTACAACAAGAACTTGGTCTCCCAGAACGAATTGCCCAAGACGCTGGCAGATCTTACAGACGCCAAATGGAAGGGAAAGATAACCATGCATGATTACACTCAGGGAACGACTGCAACTCAGATTTTCGCATCCCTAGCCGAGAAGATAGGAAAGGATAAAGTAACAAAATTCCTTACGGATTTGGAAGCGAATGTCAAGCCAGTTAGAGACAGAAGCACCAGCGCTGTGAGTGACAATGTTGTGAGAGGAGAATATGCAATTGGCATCGTTGCTCAGCTTCATGACATAGTTAAAGCGAAAAATGCCGGTGCACCAGTCGAAGTGTTGCAGGTGTCAGACTTCCCCTTAATGCTTTCACCTACACCAGCTGCGATTCTGAAGACAGCTGAGAACAACAGAGCTGCGGAAGCATTCGTCGATTTCCTACTCACCGATGAGGCCCAGAAGATAATTGGGAATATTGAGGTCAGATTCCCTGCAAAGAACGTAGCTGGAGCAAAATTCACCATCGAGAACAGCGCACCAAAAGGAATGGAGATCTATAGGTATCCGTCACCGAGCGTCTTCCAGACCATAGATCAGTGGACGGCAGACTTCAAGAAAATCGCAGCTGCCAAGTGAGAGGTTAACCCTCTCCTCCCTTTTTTTAATGCATGGTAGTTTCGATCCATGCAGCTAACTAGCAACCCTGTTGCAGTCCTATTCTGGATTGCACTTGCTTTCACTATACTGTTGATAATTTATCCAATCTCTTTCTTGCTTTATGGGAGCATATGGAGTGCTAGGCCTGGATCTGCTGGCGGGTTTACGCTAGCTCATTATGCAAGAGCGTTTACTGATCCGAATACCATCGTCCTGTTGGTAAATTCCTTTGTCTACGCTCTCGGTAGCGCCTTGCTTGCAGTCTCTGTTTCTTCAATTCTCGCCTTCATAACTGCTAGGACAGACGCGCCTTTCAGAAAGGTCTTCAGGTTCGTTCCCGTCCTTCCATTAATCCTTCCCGGATTCGTAGACAATCTTGCTTGGATATACCTCTTTAGCCCCAATGCAGGGTTGGTAAATGTCTGGTTCAAGGACTCGCTAGGAGTCTCTTTTCCTCTCTTCAACATCTACAGCATGGTAGGAATGATTTGGGTAATGGGCATCTCATTAGTACCTACCACTTACCTGGTGATATACTCGGCATTCACGACGATGGACTCTTCCCTGGAAGAGGCGGCCAGAATAGCCGGCGCAAAGCTTACGGCAGTGGTTAGGCACGTGACAATACCGATCATGAGACCAGCGATAATCTCTGTATTCTTGCTTGTATTCATAATAGCATTCGAGTCGTTCGAAACGCCAGCCATGGTAGGACTTCCGGCACGCATTGAGGTCTTCATGTCCCAGATATACCAGTCAATAGCATGGAACATTCCTCCTAACTATGGTCTTGGAACTGCCTATGCAAGTATACTTCTTGTTGTTACGGTTGGCACAGTATACCTATACAGAAGGGCCACTAGGAGAGCGGAGAGGTTTCGAGTAATTACAGGAAAAGGTTACAGGTCTCATATCATACATTTAGGCAGATGGAAATACTTCGCAACTTCAATTCTAGTTGTATATCTGATAATACATGTTTTCCTTGTATTCTCAACCGTATTCCTGCTCTCAGTCCAGCCCTTCTGGAACCCCCGAGACTTGATATCGAAGCTTACATTCCAGAACTACTACTTGGTCCTCGAAAGGTCTAGAATTGTGAACAGCCTATTCAATAGCGTCATAGTTTCCTCAGCCGCTGCCAGCATCGTAATAGTCATGGCTACCCTAGTCGCTTACATTTCAAAGAAAAGCAGGTTCAAATGGCGTGCGGCCATCGAAGGTATTGGTACTCTGCCTATAGCGTTCCCAGGTTTTGTGATCGGTCTGGGCTTTCTTTGGATGTTCCTCACACTCCCTCTAGGCGTATATGGAACAATTCAGGTGATAGTGCTGGCATTCCTAGTCAAGTACCTTCCCCATGGAATAAGGTTCACCACAGGCGCTATTACACAGGTTCATACGGATCTTGAAGAATCTTCTGCCATTGCAGGCGCAGACTGGATTGCTACTGTTAAGAACATAACCATACCACTTCTTAGGCCGGCTATGCTGGCAGGTTGGGTTTATATCTTCATTATCAGCTTCAAGGAACTTAGTTCAGTAATATTTCTGATAACCCCAAGGAACGAAGTGCTTGCTGCAGCTTTGTGGGATCTTTGGGTCAACGGTAGCGTCGAGCTATTGTCTGCTGCTAGCATACTCTTGGCAATCCTTCTATGGTCAATAGTAGCAGTTACAATGGGCATATTCAAGTTAAGAATCAGATGATTAATGGTTAGATTGTTTCTAACATAATCCATTTCTCCCCGATTTTCAAGTAAAGTGAACTGATCTTCTATGAAGAAAGATACTGCCACCAATTCGTTCGTACAATCCCTACTGAAAGAAGGAGAAAAGAGATTTCCGAGCGCGCATCCTTTCATGAAGCTCTTCTACTCAGGAAGGCTCTCTAAAGAACAAATGCGAGGCTGGGCGATAAACCGCTACTATTTCCATCGTAATATACCCCCTAAAGAGGCAGCCATAGTTTCCAACTGCCCCGATCATGTCAGAAAATTCTGGGCGGAAAAGCTACTTGAAGAGGATGGAGGAGAAGGTAAACCTTCACACCCTGATCTTTGGATAAGATTCTGCGAGGATTTGGGTCTGAAGAGAAAAGAAGTGGAGAACGCGAAAATGCTGCCCGCAGTGAAGATGGCGGTGGACGGTTACGTCAACCTTGCAAGATATAGGCCATGGAGGGTCGGTGTCGGAGCATCTCTGACAGAATATTCAGTCCCGAAAAGAATGGAGAAGATTATAGCAGCTTTCAAGCAGCACTATCCCTATGTGACGGAGAATGGAATGGGATTCTTTAGGGAACATATGATAGCAGATAAGGAGCACGGGCAACTTACGATTGACTTAATCGAGCAGAACTGCAAAACTGCCCAAGATAGGCGTGAAGTCAAAGAAGGGTACTTCTATAAGATAGACCTGCACCGCGTAATCCTTGATGCTGTATATCTGAAGTACGTCATCGGGAATCAAAACTAACAATGAAGATCTTGATCCACAATGGGCATGACCGAACATTACGAGTAGATACTATACTATGACAGAGACCATGTCTATCCATTCGTCAACCGACTAAAGAAAAAACGACCGACCTAGTCAAAAACATATCCGCATATGATCTTAGCTCGTAATGCGTAAAGTCGGGGTTGTTCCCTAAAAAACCGGCAAACAAATTCGTTCCTCACCTGTAAGTATGGGTAACACGGTTGTAGTCGCCTCATGTGACGGATAGATCTACTCGATCATTGTTTAACCGAAATCCCGCATATATCTGAGCG
>JACPBJ010000014.1 GCA_016180375.1 Nitrososphaerota archaeon
TTTCTTTGTCTTCTCCCTAATCTCCCTCCCTGCCTTATCCGCATCTACATTCTCGTCCTGAGCGTGTTTTGATAGAACTCTTTGGTAAGCGATGTAAGCGATGTCTGCCCAAGGCGGGTATTGAATCTGATAATCATTGCCGTTGATGGTAACTTTCTTCATTTACGCGTAGCTCGATATTCCGTCTATCAAGGTCATTTGAATTATTGGGTTAGAACCGTTCTGCTTGGCTTCGAAGGGAACCGTCTGCACTACCTGCTCTTGCTTGTTGATGTGAGCTCCAGCGGCCTTTAAGACAACATGATCAACTTCTATCATGAGCTGATAGCTGCCAGCTCCCAGGACCCCACCCGTGAACGTTGCCGTTAATTTCCTTGGGGTCTCTGCAAGGAAATCATCAAGAATTGCTTGAGTTGTGTATCTTATGCCTAATTCTCCCATGATATCTAGAGGCCCGAGTTCTCCCCTTGCAAGATTCCTCGAACCGCCTTCGAAGGCATCCTGCATGTTGTTCTTCATAGTCATTGATAACAATCGATTATTGTAAGATTGGGCATCGAGTTGAAAAGTCGCTAATTGGGCATGTGCAAGGTAATCTTGTGAACCCGAAGCTACCGCGGAACCTATTGCAGCTGCGGTAAAGGGTCTGCCAATAATATCCCACGACAGCCCGAGGGGACCACCGTCTGCAACATCGAGACTTAATCCATCTAACAGGCAGCCAACATATCTCTTCTCCGTAGTCTTCATTACGCCTATGTCAATTGATAAGGAGGGCCAGGTTGCAGTAGGATCGTCTTGGATCTGATAAACATGTTGGAACCTTACGGAGGCTTCTAAGGTTGTGGTTGTAGGAGCTTTACCAAAGAGAGCCTTCAGCCAGTGCCCTGCTTCCATATCTAATTTGAGATAGGAATTGATTCCCCCTCTGACAAGTCTCTTTCCCTTGACTAGCGATGTTGGTATCCTTGCCTTGTCTACACTTCGGACAAATTCATACTGATTGTCCAAGGCCAATTTTTCTGAAAGTATTGCGTATCCTTTTTGCCCTGAACCTGGGCGAGTGCCGTAGGTGCTTTCTACGACAAAGTTACAGTATTGAATGTCGGGCATCTTTATCTAATCACTTACCACAATTCCTTGTAATACTTCGCAAAATACGAAGGTTTTTTGCGAATTCCTCATATCTTATATGCAACTTTGGGGGGGGGAGTTTTATGTCGTCTAACAAAAATCTGTTAGATAGGTTGCTGAAAGAAAGTCCATACGCACGAATAGCTTTCGTAGTAGGAATAGCCTCTATCTTGCTGATAGCTGGCTTGGCTACCGTTGGCCAACCCAAAGCTGCATCAGCAGATAAGCAGAAGGTGGAAGAGTTCTTCGGAATCGCCTCGAGAACCGTTAGTGCAGTCAGGGTGGTCACACAACTCTCGGATTGTGGTGATGGCTTCGTCGATGCAAATGGTGATGGTATTGATGACACACGTATCATTCGCAATAGATCCGACGGAACGGTTACATGGACAGGAATCATCGAAGGGACAGCCACATTAGACTCTAACGCGATTATAGACAGCTGTGTAGCCGGCAACACGCACGGTTCCTTTAGAATTACTGACACCTTCGAGGAAGTCACCATAAAGCCAGATCCATCTGACCCATCAACTTGGAGGACGGGCGGCTTAGTAATCGAGCTGGCCGGCTCCTTCCGAAACCCCACTCCTGGAGTGAGCCCCGCCAACAGTATCACCCGATCCCTCTGTGGCACCGGTGAACTTAGAGGTATTCATCTGGACGCAGCAGGCGCTGCCACGGGAACCCCCACTAGTGCAGCCGGGTTCTCGGTTGTCTGGGTCCACTTTGGCCATAATCATGATGTTGGCTACGACTTTCTGTGCGAAGGCTTAGATGGCTGAGCTCTGGATAGCCTAACCAAGAGAGTTAGGCTTTCCCCAATTTTTCTTTTGGTTAAAAGACTCGACAGAAACAAACACACCCCTCTACTCGTATCGCAAGATTCTATGAAACATCCTTGCGTATGTAATTGCGTAATCTCCTCCCTTCTTTCCAGAACCTTCTATCGCATGGACAACCTCTAGGCTTCTGGATAATCGTGTGTCCTCAACCAAATTGTCAAGGCTCAAATTAGCCGCTTTGTCCAATTCAATATCAATCAAATTTATTTCAAAGGTCAAAATATAGCCGAACTTTGCAGTATCGGCAATTCCATTAGGTTCACGCCTTACGAATTGAACATAAATCGTAGGATAGGCAAGGATTCTAGCTGGAGCTCCAAAATAGTATTTGTTGATGTCTGTCCCTTCAACCAGCCCTGCAACATTCTTCAGTTTGTCAATGATCTTCTGAACGATGTCCTGATAGTCCCCCAAAATAGAAATCCTCTATTACAACTCGAAATAATTTTCAAATACTGTTCAGGGATAGGAGATGATGAGCAAAAGAGATTCTGAAGATCTAGAAAAGAGAGAAAGCAAACACAAAAATCTGCATACTCAGTCCAATGTATCTTCGATTTTTATGGTCGGGGACAAAGTGACCCTTGATAGGTATTCTGCGGCAATGGCAGGAGAATTTTTTGTTCTGGCCCAACTATTTCTGAGAGGTTATGACGCAGCATTAACTTATGGCCATGCAAAGAGCGTAGATATCCTTCTATATACAAAATCAGAGAGGACCTATCGATTAGAAGTCAAGACTACAAGAATGGCAGAACCGGAAACTACGAAACTTTACGGTAATAACTACGAGTGGAGAATGAGTAGTAAGCATGAGACCATCAAGGATCCGAACCTATTCTATTGTTTCGTGCGTTTACATGGGACAGACCGAATGCCGTTATTCTTTATAGTGGAGAGTAAGAAAGTCGCTAATTATCTGAAAAGGGAACATCAACGATGGATACGAACTAATCCCAAAACAAGGGGAGGATCCGAGAAGTATAGGAATTTCAGAATTGGTTTAGATGAAGGGTCACATGGTCTACGACCGCCTGAAAAATATGGATGGGACAATTTGCCAGGTTCGCTCAAAAAGAGTTCATGACCCAACCTAGTTTTGCCTTGATGAAATATTTCATCTAACTACCGTAGGAATGAAGCTTGACAATCTAAGGCATTAGAGCGGCTGCATGTCTCGAGAACTCAATCACAATGTAGGTACCGAGCGCCACAGCCGCCACCAGTGCAGGTATCGCTAGGATATCTGCAAGATCCATGGTTGATATACATCATGGGACCTATTTTAGCTTTACAGATCTATAGAGACCCAAGAAAACCTACAAAATAAGGAGGAAGGGAACTACGCTATCTTGTAGTAGTTCTTTTGCTTCTTTATGGTTCCCTTAATGGGAAGCTTGTCTCTAACTTCGGAGAGCTGCTTCTTCAGGACTCCTCCAACTGACAGGATAGCCTTCTTACCTTCCACCTCGATTTGGCAGAGGAAGTATGTTCCGTCGCCATATGCAGAATTTGACTTCAATTCCTTGATGGTGTGAAATATTACTTCCTTGCCTACAAGGTCTGCAACCTTGACTTTATCGCCCTCGAACCTTTCCCCATATCTTGCTTCGTTGTATGACTGTACCATCTAGATCAATCCCTCCTTTCGTATTGGGACAAGATTGTGTTGGCGAAGGAAATTGCGTTCTGAACCCTTGTCTTTTCGTACTGCAGATTGTCGATCTTCAATTCGACATCTATGACTCTGTCTTTTCCTTCCTGAATTACGTCTTCAAGGAGTTCCTTGAACTTTTCCAGTTTCCGAACTTTGCTCCAAAATCCCATTTTTATTCACTGACCGTTAGATGTCTTCTGCCCGAACCAAAAGCCGAGTACTAGCATTACAATGGCAAAGATATTTTCTTGACTGAGCTGTGCAGCTCTACCAGCGTAAACAACGAGCCCTGTCACAGCAAGTGTCACTATATCCCTTGTCGTTATCTTCTCTATGATTTTTTCTTTTAAGGACATACCTTAACCACCATATTAGCACTCTGAGGATTTCTCTTACCTTTGGGATTCAACCAAAAACTTCCAAAACATTCAGACCCACAAAGATACCATTTGAAGGCCTGTCCTCCAAGGTTTCTTTTGATAAAGTAGTGATCGTGAGGGTCTATTTCCTTCCCTCAAGCCATGCATTTTTTCATTCTCAATCCTCTCCTGTTCCAGCATCTTCCAAACTTCCCGTACCTGTGAAAGCTGGCGAAAAGCGGTAATTCGAACTAACATATCTTTCGAGCCTCTCCTTTGCCTCTGTTATCCAAGGATGTTCTTTTGTTTGATCATCTGCTCGCCTTTGTCTGAACCTTCCTGCAGACAATAAGGCAGAAATCTTCCCTATTTCTGTAGGAGTAGGTGAAACTGGGACGGATGCATAGGGACGGAGATATTCATCGATGAATGAATCAGAGTCAGTTATTACATTCGTGAGTTCTGTATCGAATGTGGTTGCAGTAATTCCCAGAACTTCCTTAACCTGTGCTACTGGTGAATACGCCATACCATCACCAAACCATGATTATTTTTGCTCACTTTTGCCTCTTACCGCATCGATTGCCATGTTCAGCATCAATGCGGCGTAAAATGCTAGTCCGATTATCTCAAAGATTCCTTCATGATACCAATTTACGGATATCCAGATGTAGCCATGCCAAAAGAGCAAGGACAATACCCAGTGAACAGTAAGGGTTAGGAATATCCAGAAAGCACCAAGATAGATTAGTGCTTTATCAAATTCACGCTTCAATTTAATCGTAAAGAGAGAGGAAAGGGGTTTCCCCCTTTCAGGAATTACGCTATGATTAGGCCGCCGTTATCTTGCCTATAGCGTTCTTGTCGACGGATTTGTACATCCACCTAGATGTTGCTGGAAGTTCTACGAGATCTTCTACCACGTTGTCGAACTGCTCTACGGTTATGTCCCTTCTGATTACAAGGGCTCCTCCATATCGAGTATCGATCAACAATGCTGTCCCTGCGGCCTGCAGGTTGGTTACTTCAATGCGAAGGTCCCCAACATAAGGGAACTGTGAACCCGGAACCAGATCAATTCCTCTGTAGGTTATCCAGTTCTGAATTGCGGTGTCTTCGAACAGATCGCCGAACTCTTGCGGATTCACTACCAGGACATTTGGTCTGCGGTTCTGATCCTTCCACATCTTGTAGGCAACTTGGGTAACGTCCTTGAAGGCTAGCTTGTTTGCTGTGGCTGCCGCTTGGGATGTTACAGCGTCGGTTGTCATCTCTGTTAGAATGAACTTACTCTGGAATTCAGAATAAGCCTCTCCCAATTCCCTTAGCTGTCTCTGGACGACATCCCATTCCGCATCCTCAATCATTTCCTTGCTCACCCTTGCCAGCCCTCCAGACTTTGCTACATCGATAGTTACGAACGTGTATGTCTCTTCTGAAGCTCTGCCAGCACCCCAATCGTGGCTTGATTTCTTCGCAGCAGGTATCTTGACAGAAGAGTTCTCTGTCTGGTAAACCTGGCAAAGTCTCCTACCTATTGTGATGAATGGGTCTTTTGCCGCATCCCATACAATCGATAGAACCTTCGCTGTAGCTCCAGCATCGCCAGCCAGCAGAATTTCACCGAGGCTCTTTTCTGCAAGTCCGGGCATGGATTTGTGAAGTCTCTCCACGAGGACTTCAAACCTTGTCGGGCCGTGCAGATTGAGATTGACGCTGTTCTGCTTGAGTGTTTCCTCCAGTCTGAGGATAGCTGGGCTATCCAGATCCGGAGTACTCTTTGTTTGGAACTTGTGAGCTGACATTTTAGAACAAACCTACTGCGAAAGTATCTGCATCAGCAGCTGGAGACTGTAGAGCAATGCTGAATGCCTTTGAGACATACTGGCCGTGATTTGTAGTGCCGCCTTCGTTGATACCTGCCATCGATTTCACCTTATCTGCCCCTGCAGGTGTTACCGCATCTCCTCTGGTGATTGCTGCTGAAGCCGTAGCCTTTGCAATCGCCCTGAACCTTGTCAGTACTCTGATGGTTCTGGGATCGTTTGCTCCGGTTGCAGCTTCCATAGCATACCCGATACAAGGTTCATCTGCAGCAGCCTCTTGGACTTCGATTTCTCCAAGATTATTACCGTCTACAGTTACCTTGACAGGGCTGCCCTTTGTTATTGCGGCTCCAGGTCTGAAGTACCAAACGCCGTGTTCTAGTGGTATGAAGTCTTCATAACTTCCATATTTGTCTGCCATATTCTAATTCACCTATTTTTGCCCAACCGTTTTACTGACCATTTTCCGCCTTGGGCTTACGGAGTAGGTCGGAGAACTGTGAAATCTCGTGATTTGCTTCCTGAATGGGAATTCCTGCTATCTCCCTTGTGCTTGGAGCTGAGACAATTCCCTTCCCCTTTGGTTTGGACGATTCTACTTGCTGTCCCTTTGATTCAAGAACAGTCAATCTCTCGGTAAGAGATGTTATCTTTTGATCAAAGCTCTGTAAGCTCTGCTGGAACTGTCCAA
Organism: Nitrososphaerota archaeon; assembly: GCA_016180375.1. Taxonomy (GTDB): domain Archaea; phylum Thermoproteota; class Nitrososphaeria; order Nitrososphaerales; family UBA57; genus JACPBJ01. The sequence goes on from JACPBJ010000014.1 coordinate 6,510, forward strand.
GAGTCTCAAGAACCCTGTTTGATTCCTGATTTTCTGCGTTAGGGGATGTCTTTGTTTTATCCGCTTCTTGTACCTTCCCGCTTTCTCCGATTTTAGGGGAAGGATTGTCTTGGGAACTAGCATTAGTCCCCGTGGTTTGTGTTTCTGTAGTCTGCAAGTTTTCTCCTCCTTGCTGGGGTTTGACCCCTTCTTTCGAAGAGATACTATGGAGGATTTCCCCTATCCTTTCCATAATCGCGACTGATGTCTTCGGATCTCCAGGAGCTACACCTTTTGGTAATAGCAGAAGGCCGGTAAATTCAAGCCCCTTTGGAGCTATCCCGTCTATCCTCTGAGGATAAATGAAATTTGCCTCTATGCTTACATGAGGAATTTCGCCGTTCTGAATCATCTGGTAAATTTCAGGTTCTACTGTTCCTACAGCTTCAACTCTATCAGATTCGAACTCTGCCCAGTTGACGATTCCGATTTCCTTCTTTTCGTTATTGTTATGGGAAGCCCCGTAGAATATGGGCTTCGCATTCATTGTTCTGGCTGCCCTGATTAATTCTTCTTTCAGGTAAGCATTGTTATTGCCTGTAGTTCCTACGTTCAGAGCGACAATTTTGATTGTATTTGGATATGGTAGGGGTTTGATCGCTTCTAGCCACTGAAATGATTCCGTAATTTTGAACAATTTGTTCATTTATCTTCATTCGAAATAGAATTATTGAGCCTCGCAATCAGTAGGACGGCTATTGCGTCCTTCAAGATTTTGTAAGGAACATGCTTTCGAATGTCCCCGGTACTTGCATAGTTATTCCGTTGCTGTATTGCCCCTCTTATCTCTGGATTCCTGAAATGTGTTAGACATGATCTAATTCGAGTTTCTTGGGTTCGAGTAAGAATGGATATTGCAGGAATCTCCATTCTGTGTTGTAGGTATCCTTGAGAGATCAGTGAATTAATACAAAAAACATTTGCAGAAACATCATACAGATTTGTATAGGCAAGAGTTCCTATAGTTGGAAAATCTGAAAGGAATAAGTCTTCTGCAGGTCTTCTTTTCCTCCTCCTGCCTCCGAATCTTCCTTCAGATATTAGTTGTTGAGCCTGTGATTTTTTGTTCCAGAATACGGGAAGAAAGACCATATCCTACACCAATGAGAACAATATTTCGATTGACCAATTCCCTACGGTTGAGGATGTTATCTGCTTGATTGTAATGCCCTTACCCTCTCTACATACTAACGGTCTTAAGCCATTTTGCTTTCTGAAAATTGGAAATATGGTAGTTAGGACTCCTGCATGTCCTGTGGTCTCCATCAAGCCCTCTGTTGCGGTGAAGAAATCCCTGAGAATGTCCTGCTCTGTCGGAGCACCTGTTGGAGCTTGCAGAGCTGTTATCTGTGCCGGGATTGCAACATCATTTTCGTCATAAAGTTTCGGCGTGAGTGATGTCCCTCCTGACCCTTGTGCTATCGCCCTCTTAATCTGCAGATTAAAGCCGACACCCGTAACGGCTGCAGCTTGGGTGTAGCGAGCCCATATTTCATAGATCTTCATAGTTTTGCCAGAACCGCTCGCATTGAATAGCGAAATGAAATGTTTGTTTGCAGCAGAGGCCTGTGCGGCAGAATTCTGCACAACATAAGTTGCCTCCTCTCCCGAGCTGACGGGGAGAGAAGATTGATCGCTTGCAATGACCACAGGCGTCGAGCCTGCCATTGTTTTTTGCCCTAGAGTGTTTATTCTGCCTGTGAATGTGCCTTCTGCTAACCGTGTAGATAGTAAGACGTCCAGATTATCAGTCTTTGCCTTGATTAAAGCGAGAGTATTTTCGGTTCCTAAAGTGTTGAAAAGATCTGTCAGGGTTCTATTGGATGCACCTAGAATTGCGTCCCTAAATGCTGAATGGACTGGGGTATATTTGTCGGTAAGCTCCAGAATAGCTCGAATTTTCTTTGCGGTTCCCTCATCTACAAGAACATGGGATTCACTCAATTTCTAGATCCTCTGCAAAACTATAGAGTAGGAGCATATTGACAAGATTCAACAGTTTCGAACGGTGGGTAACGATGGCATTAGCGGGATAATTGGACTCAATTACCTCACCTTGGGACATATCTTTCCTTCACCGAGAATTTCGTTTTGAGCGGTTCCTGCCTTTGCTGCGATGGTGCGAATTCGAAAACAACAGGATAGACTACATTCGGCAAGAGATCCTTGCTTTGGTAATCTAAAACCTGAAGGTCTTGATCCTCCGTTTGAATGGCGAATTCATCGACATGTCTTTGTCCTTCATTTCTGGCGAATATCCACCTTTCAGCTCTCGAACCTGCCTCTACTTCACCAAAATCAAGTGCTGTTAGGGGCTTGGTGCATTCCCTATCTTCATAGAATTTGACAAAGCCGCTCATGAGTGCGATAGTACCTCCTGTGCTTTCTTGAGAATCTCCATCTGCACCTTCCGCAGTTCCGCTTTCTGGTTGTCTGGTGATGTTGGAAGCTCTGGTGCTAGATCTGCAAGCTCAACACCCACATTCTCTTCTATGAATTGCCTTGCCTCTTCTACCGATATGATTCCTTCTTTCTTGAGATTTACAACATCCTCAAGCTCTAACTTTACCTGTTCCTGAACTCCCCAAAGAAACTTAACTCGCTCCCTTGTCCAATTCATCCCATTTTGCTGGACTATAGGTCTGAAGATTTCCTCTTCAACATAATTCTTGATTAATCGCTGGCCATAATCAATAAAGTCCTGATACCATTCATCAACAATCTTTAGGGCAGATTCACCAACGAATCCCTCCCTTGTGAAAGCCTTTACGAGAGGGGACATGCAAGCAAATATCATCTGATTCTGGAAGTGAGTCTCGAAAATCTCCAGCCTTCCCCTTGGGTCTGCCTGCTCGCTCTTTATTTCAGCTTCAGCATCGAATAACGCTATGCGTTCTCCCGGTTCTAACTTCCTTAGAGTCGATTGAACGCTTGATTGATCTTCTTTCTTTAGCCCTTTGATCTGCCATGCTGAAAGGGGAACATAATGCCTTGCGATCTTCCGCATCGTATCGGAGTGCATCCAATACTGCTGAATCAGAGGAGCGATTGTAATTGTCTTGGACGATTTATCGGAAAAGCGGATTGTGTAGCTCCTAGTTTCTGCTAGGGTGTGTAAAACGCCTCTTCCTATAGGTTCGCCATTAAGGACGTTAACCTTCCAGTGGATAATCTCATTTGGTTCGAATTCTACGGTTCTTCCGCCTCTAATCTGGATAATCTTTTGGACTTCCCCTGTATCCTCTCTTTGAATCCTCCAATCAGAGCCTATGGGAAGATTTGCTAGATCCTGAAGGTTATCCGGATCTCTTTTCTCAGTAAAACAGTTGCCGAAGGCGTACAGATGTGTTGCAACATCTACAAGGAAATTGTCTAGTCCAATATCGTCAGAAAATCTATCGACTACCTTCTTTGCTCGCTGTGATTCTGAGGATGTATAATGCCCCTTTCCAACTATGCTTTGGGAATAGTGAGAAGCTGCAAGCCTGATTATCGGCTCCTTGTTGTAATAATCCACAAGATTAGAAAATGTGATCTTAGGAATCTCGTCGCTAATACCGGGTAACGGTTTTACTATCCCTTGGGCTTCTTTCGCTTTGCGTATGTGAAGAGATTCGAGAAGGCCCAATATACTTACCTTAGGAAAATAGAAATGCGGTAGGCCGAAAACTAAAGATGCCTATCGCAATATTTGTAATGTTCCAAAACTTCTGGGAAATCCAGAAAAGAGGGATGGCCCGGGGGAGGTGAAGCTGGAGAGGCTTCAGCTTCACGCTCCGGCCCGCTGGCAACCAGTAGTATTTGATTTCCCCTGCCAGAGCGAGCATAAACCTCTCTTGTACCATGTTTTTGCCGGAGAGCGAACCTTGAAAAGACCCTCTTATCCTTCTTTTTCATGTAGTTAATTTGCCCTAACGTGCTACCATTTGCCTCTCTTGAACCGAGCCCGTGTCTATCTTCAAAATCTTCCGAGCCCTTGACGTAGTGCAGAGAATCCAGCTCAGCCTGATTCGTCCTCATACCTATGAGATATTTAGGATCTGGAGATGCTATTCCGAGAATAAATGGACCGAGAACTTGCCCGCAGTCAAGACAGACCTTCTCACCTGTTTCTGGATCGAATATCGGCCAGCTTTGGCATGGTTCTTTTAACCAATGTTGTCTTTGCAATGGTTCTCTAATATGTAGGTTGTCTTCGAACCTAATAACCAGAGGAGGACGGAAGAGTCTAACTAAGAGTCAGACTCTAACTAAGATGAATCACATGACTGCACTGACTCTATTGACTACACTGACTCTATTGACTCTGAACCCTTTGGAGGAGTTTGTTTTCATATTTTACGAGCTTTCACTGCATCGATGAATTCTCGTAAAGCTATGTTATACGCTTCTGTCTTACTCGGAATTTTATCTCTTTGCTCAAACGCTTTATCGACGAGCTTGCGATGGTAGGTCTCTTCGATGTATTCGGCTACATCTCTGTCAAAACGACATGTGACCTGAACTTTAGCGGGGGGCATTGTTTCTTGCTCCTTAACGCTAGCTAGATACGGCCTAGAACGGAGAAGAGATTTCTTTAGCGTGCAATATCATTAACCTCGAATAACCCGTCTTAATTGCGGGAGTGCAAAGCAGAAGCTTACATGCATGCAATCCTTAGATTCATCATGGGCACAATAGAGCTGTTTCTCATGCAGATAGACATCCACTACTCGGTTGATCTTATGATCTCTTAGGATTATGCTGTTTCCTTCAAATCCGAACAGCTCTATAAACGGAGCATAGCGGCTCAGCTTCTCCTCAGCTTCCATATAGCAAGCAAGAAGTTCTCCTACGTATGATGAGACACTCTTGGTTTCCTTCTCAGCCTTCTTCTTGACCCTTTCATACACTTGCTGGGACACGGTTATTGACTGATACCCCTTGTACGGCATGCATACGGTATGATTACTTGGGAATAAAAGTATTGCGATGGTAGCAATAAGAGTTCCTGAGGTAGAACATGTGCTTGATATTGTAGATAGCCTATTGAAGACTATCCTAGTTTCTTACCTTAAAAGACAAGAAACTTCTTTCGTTTAGCTTAAATCACGCGCTATAGCGGAACTGGAAGCCAGAATTGACAAGATTGAAGACAATTCTGCTTGGAACAGCCTTATCGAAGAGGCCAAGAGATGGGTATTACACCAGAGAAGCTGCTAAAGAGTGTTTTGTCAGAATATGCAAAGAAGGTCAAGAAACAGGTCAAGTAAGCCAGTTGCTTATACCAGAATGATTATCCTCATAGACCTTGACTCAAGGTCAAACAGGGATTCGATGTAGTCCTGGGTCCTTCAAGATGACATTTTTAAACTCATTAATGTACTGACCTCTTAGTAGATCCGATTTAAAGGCGTTGCTGGCCGTCTTCAGTTCCTCCGCAAAAGTAACTACTGCTATTTTCCAACGACCACCCTCTCTCCAGATGGCAGGGCCGGGTGTTTTAGGATCTCTGACCCGCCCTATGACATCCACATTCTCAGGGAAGTATGAGTGAACGAGACCGCATCGCACTTCTGCATATAACTCATTGAGTACCCCGGTGTACTGGGGCATATAGCTCCTGAGGAACATCTTAAAGTTGATTTCAGACCCTTGCTTACCTCGCATGAGCTTACCAAAATAGTCCACGTAGCACATTTCACCTAATGCTACAAGAAAGTTAGCCTCAGCCTTGCGGGCCCCGAACTCCAGATCGTGAAATATGAAGCCGTCTACATATTCCTTCCAAAATACTTCTATTAACCTAGTGTTTGTAACGCTCATGATAATTCACAGTTCGTGTGTCGACTTTCAGAGCGTATTTATTAATCTTGGCTCTGCACGCTAACAATTGGTCAATTCAAATGTCCACTTCTCTTCCCACTTCTTGTGATTTAGTTGACCTCTGCGGGACGTGTAACGCGATTGAATATCCTTACGAATGTTGTTACTGGACGGAGCTTCTTACGCTAGCTGATAAGTGTCCCTTCGAGCGGAGGAAGATTAGGGGGCGTTGCATAAGTCTTGATCGTACTGAATACAGACGAAAGATTGAACTAATGGAAGGAACTGCCAGGGATATAATTCAAACAACCCGTTTTAAACAAACGGCCACCGGTTTCAAACAGAGATTCATACCAGAACTGAGGCCCATAGGAACAGACTATCAGAGAGGTATCGAGATAATAAAAGCCGTAGGCGTGAACTGCATAGCAGTTTCGCTTTCAGGTTTTTACTCTAAGGATTCCGAGAGTTCTGGCTTACGTAAGGCAAGATCGCTCGGATTGCATAAGTTCTTGCGATTCGATGGAGATATATTGCTTACAACTGATATCAAAGATGTATTCTGTGACGAAATTCTTTCAGACATTGGCAAATTCGCCAAACTTGTGAAAGCTCTTGCACCTGACTACATGACAACATTAGATTCATACACTTACTACAATATACCCGCCTATATTTCTCGAGTTAACATTCTAAGAACAATCATAGGAGCGAAAGAAATCGCAGATCTTAATGTTAAATTCGTAGGTTTGGTGCTTGGTTCCAATTTGTATCAAATTCGTGAGCACATTATTGCTCTGAAGAAGATGGGTTGTAACTTATTCGCTTATCCTTGTTACGAGCTCAGGAGGGACGGGCAACATGAGCTCCTCAGAGCGAGGACAAGCCTTGTGAGGGAATATGGCGGCAAATTGCTGGCACTTAGCTGTTCTCCTTGGAGAGGTAGGCGGGAAATCTTGGCCGACTATTATTCAACTCACAGCTGGTTCCCAATCCGTAAAGGTCCCCAATCCTACATGAAGGCGGGGATAGAAAAGTTGGAGGCAAAACTTAAAGCATCCAACCGCGCCTCTGCACAAGGGGAATTACAAAATGGGCGGGGGCGGCTTTACTACATCAGCCTTGGGACACAGGGATAAGATCCCAGGATCGTTGGACGGTATTACGGACTATTATCGCCAGAGAGGTTACCAACAGGACCCAGTATTGGAGAGTAAGCAACAAGGTCAAGTCACTTCGTTTGTTAAACCGCTCCCAGACGGTGCCCGAGCTCACGTAAGAGTATTCAGGACCAACGGATATTATACAATCCGTACTCACAGAGACCCACATGATCCAGCCAGAGATCCTATAGGGCACTTGCAAGATATCGTTCTCCCACCCGACGAGGTACGACGAAGAGTCGCTAGAACAGATCTTGGAAACGCCAGCTAATCGCCGCATAACCAAACTTTTCCATAGACATATTGGTCTAATACTCCGCGATTGGATAGAGAGAGGGTAGGCGTTTCGCAGTGGAGGAGGGAGTTGAGAAGAGGGTTCCAGACCTGGTAATCAATGCTCTACTTTCGGAGTTTCAGGCAGTAAGATCCGAGATAATAGAGACATTGAAAATGCAGTACACGATTCTTTCGCTAGGAACAGGCTTTGTTACAGCTCTTTTTGCGGTAGCTCTGTCGCAATCGGCCAATCCGATCGGAATCTATCTACTCCTACTAATTCCCTTTGTTTCGGTAGCTGTATCAGCGTTGTGGAGTGTTGAGGGCATTCGCAGACTTAGGGCTGCAGCATATATTCGAGAACAAATAGCACGCAAGATCAACTCGGTTTACCTCAAGAATTTGAGCTCAGTTTCCATACCCGATGGGAGGTTACTTGCTTACGAACATTGGTTCAGAGAGGAGAAATCTCCAGAACTGAAAAAGTGGAATAGTTATTTCTACAGACTTACACAGATTGGAGTCCTCGGTATCTTTCTTGGAGCAGGTCTCGCCTCTTGGTTTCTTGCGACATATTTCATCTTCGTTGCCCCCATTAACCTGGAACCAATTTCGGCTTTCTCAGCAAGCATTATACTAGCATCAGAAGTTTTCGCCATGGGATATGTCGGGCTAATAGTTTACCGGGTCATTGAAGGCGGAAGGAAATTGATACCCGCACGGGAAAATAATTGAAATCTCTTTGGCCTTGTTCATTCCGCCTTATTTTATCCGTTTTAGCGATGCATTTGCACCGCTCGAACATGACAGAGTAAGGATAAATTTAACGCCATAAAAGGTCACGCCATTGGAAACTGCATCTAGATACGCCTCGGAGAGAGATTTTGTTGCAAACTATGTTCTCCCCGAACTAAAAGAGGCTGCAAAGACGCTCGAAGTATCAGATATAGTTGAATTCCATGTCGAAAAGCCAGTAAATGGAACAGCCGACCTTACTGCAGACAGAGGTGGTAGAGGGCTATTCCTTATTGAAGCCAAGTTCAAGAAGAAGGTGGGAAAGGTAACTCATGATATAGAGCCAAGAGATCCGGCTGTAATCACACAGGCCGCAAATTATGCAGTCAATGGTGGCTACGGATACTATGCTACTTGCAACGTTAAGAGGCTTATTCTATTCCAACTAGCACCCAAGAAACCAATTGAATGTGAGGTATCATCTTTTGAATATGAAGCACAGCCGGAATGGGCAAAAGAACTGCTGAAACTTGTTCTGGGCAAAGTCCCCCTTAAGCTCAAACAACTGGACGATGCACTAGTAGATACTTTACTCGAAGCCCATCGAGACTTGTATCCTAGGGTATACCAATCTTTCCAGAAGAAGCTAGGTGAGAAGAACTTCAAAGAGAAGTATATTGATTGGTTGGAGAGCCAAGGGTTACAGCTCAATGATGCTACCAATAGGCTCGTCGCAGAACAAGCTACTTATCTTCAGATAACCAAGTTACTCTTCTATGGTGTAGTTCAATCACTATATCCTGCGAAGCTCAAACCTCTTAGGATAGGTGAAGAGGAGGAGGTCCCGCAAGCCCTCCAACGATTCTACGAGGATGTAAAGAAGATAGATTATATGCCAATATATCAGACTGACATCATTAGTGAAATACCACTAAGTGTGGGTGCAGAGGAACGTGTTAGAACCCTTGTCGATACCATAGCTGAATTTGATTTCTCTCAAATGAAAAGGGACTTTCTCAGCAGGGTATATGAGAAGCTCATACCTCCGATCGAGAGGAAAAGACTAGGACAATTCTATACACCTCCAGGTATAGTCGAGTTCATTCTTCAGCTAACTTTGAAGGATCCAAATGCTATGGTGTTAGATCCTGGTTGTGGATCTGGCACATTCTTGATCGGTGCATACAATCATCTACGAGACTTGAATGGTATACCCCAAAGTATGGAGGGAGGAATGGGAGAAAGGTTCCATCAGCAACTACTAAACCAGGTGTACGGAATTGACATAAACCAATTCCCGGCACATCTTTCAGTTGTAGGCTTAGCGATACAGAACCCCCGAGCAAAAGTGGATAAGATCAACGTTGTTGTGAAGGACTTCTTTGATATCAAGAGAGGTCAGGCTACATTGACGGGTTTTGAGACTCTGGATGCTTCGGGACAGGAGACAGTAATCGAGTTTCCTAGCTATTTCGACGTAGTGGTGGCTAATCCTCCATACATTCGACAGGAGCTACTTGGTACTAAAGAGAAAGATAAGATCAGAAAACTCATAGAATGGGACTACAGCAAAGCGACTTACAAAGCATACATCGGTGCTCCTCCAAAGAAATCTTTCAATGGAATTGTTCTAGACAAGCAAAGTGACATTTTCATTTATTTTTTCATACACGGAATAAGCCTTCTGAGGAACAGCGGGAAGCTAGGTTTTATCTCATCTAACAAATGGCTCGAAGTAGGTTATGGAGAGCCATTCCAACAGTTTCTGCTTAATAATTGTAAGATACTCTACGTGGTTGAATTCGACAGAGCCATATTCCCTGACGCTGATGTTAACACTGCAGTAACAATCCTAGAGAAGTGTGAGGACAAATCTATTCGTTCCAAGAATACCGTAAGATTCGTCCGACTCAAACGAAGAATGGAAATAGACATATTCAGAGATGTAATCAGTAAAGCAACAGAGGGTAGCGAGGACGACAATATGCGGATTATCTTAGTTCAACAAAGTGAACTCGAAGCTGGTAAGTGGAATGTCTACTTGAGAGCTCCAAAGGTGTACCAACAGATCGTTAAGAATTCACGAGTGAAACCACTTGGATCTCTTATTACGGACATATTTAGAGGCCCAGTAACGGGTTACAACGAATACTTCATCATACCAAAGCACAGGGCAAAAGAGTTAGGAATAGAACCACGCTACCTGAAACCATGTGTCTCATCACCTAAGAAGATCAAAGGTATTGCAATATACAAGGAAGATATAGACGAATACTTCTTCATGGTAAATCAACCAAAGGACGAGCTCAAAGGAACAAATGCACTCGAATACATCCAATGGGGTGAAAAGCTTGAAGTTGACGTAACACGTGGTGCCAATCGAGGGAGGAGGAAGTTACCAG
>JACPBJ010000210.1:0-820 GCA_016180375.1 Nitrososphaerota archaeon
TTTCTTTTGACAAGATCCTTTAACCAGTCTGTTTTCGCTATATACCCTATTTCCACGAAAATACCATCGGCAGTTATCTCACTGACCTCGCCAGTTGTAGTATGTGTCATAACGATCCTCTCAAGCCTTGAACTCCCTTTGAGGGCGGAAACTTTAGAATTTGCTACAGTTTTGACATTGGGTAGATTTATTACTTGATCTACAAGTTCCTCAGTTCCAATCGGTTTATCGTGAGTGTGGATTAGGTGGATGTTTGAGGCAACGTTGGCAAGGTAGTTTGCTGCATCTAGAGCTTGATCGCCTGTTCCAACCACAGCAACGGCCTTGCCCCTAAAAAGTGGACCATCGCATACAGCACAATAGGAAACTCCTCTCCCTTTTAGCTCTTGCTCGCCAGGCACACCAAGATCTTTCGGAGTCTTGCCAAATGCAAGTATTAACGCGGTTGAATGATAGTCTCCTGCCGTAGTCTTTACTCTAAAGCATAACCCAGGACAATCAATGTTCTGTTCGATGCTCGTGGCTTCATCGTAGACGAATTCGGCTCTGTAAAGGTCAGCTTGTTCCTTGAATTTGGTAGCGAGCTCGAAACCACTGATTTTGTGGAAACCCGGGTAATTCTCGATGTCGTTTGTTAGGAGCATCTGGCCTCCAATGTCCTTAGTAAGGACTAAAGTCTTGAGCCCTTGCCTAGCAACATAGATTGTAGCAGTTAGACCCGCCGCTGATCCTCCTACTACGATTACATCATAATGCATAAAATATCATCTTGAGAACTGGTTTGAAATGAATATTCGAGTTAGAACAACTTTCAACTGGG
>JACPBJ010000210.1:860-2600 GCA_016180375.1 Nitrososphaerota archaeon
CACGCCGTCCTTACTTTTTACCGTGGTATTCCTCGGCGTGTTCCTTCAGTTCCTTCTCGTCCCTGAAGGTCTCTCCGCAACCGCACCTTAATTCTGCCATACGATACCATCCTTATGATTGTAAATTAGAATCTTACCCTGAATCATTAAATAATATCTTTAATCATTGCGCGAATACAAGGAGTCCAAAAGTTGCAAAGAATCGGTTTAGGATCGTTATGCAATGGCTCCGGTATTTCGCATGCCCACTTTTTATCCTGAGCACAGATACCTTAAGGAAGGAACTTAATCATTCAGGGGTAGATTAATTTTGAGAAACACGCATAGAAGTCTAAGGTTAGATAAATGGGCAATAAGTGTGAATTGTGCAATACTGCCTTAGGCTCCAAGGAAGAACTTCTAGCACACGTTGAAAAATATCACAGGCGAGAGACATCCGTATTCACATGTGATACCTGCGGTGCAACTTTCAGACTAGAAGCGGAGCTTATGGACCATCTCAAGACGTCGCACCCGGGCCGCGTCAGTCGCGCAACTGTTTCGTTGTGACCCTTGCACAGGGTGTAGATTATGACGCGTACCAAAAAGACAATCCAAAGCAATCATGGAGGAAGAACGGTAATTCTGCTCGTGGTAGCTCTTGCTATCGGTCTGGGAGCTATCTTGTACTTAGCACAGAGCACGCAAGGAAATAACTCAACTAATGTTTCATCTGCTCCGCAGGAAGCAATTTCCCAGCCAAAAGCTGAACCTGTGATAATACCGGAATTTGCGATTTTGGGATCAAAGAATGCACCAGTCACAATTGTGGAGTATGGAGAGTTCCAATGCCCATCCTGCGGCTATTGGGTCAAAAGCACGCAAGAAGAGAGGATTGTAAAAAGACTCGTAGATACGGGTAAGGCCAGACTTGTTTGGAGGGATTTTGCCTACTACGGGCCTGACTCTGCTTATGCTTCTGAAGCTGCCTATGCTGCAGGAGAGCAAGGCAAGTTCTGGGAATTCTACAGCATTCTGTTTTCAAAACAGGGAAATCCGAATGATGGTTGGGCTAACAAGGACAATCTTCGAAAATACGCTCAAACACTTGGATTGGACATGACGAAGTTCGACAGCATACTTGAGAGCAGGAAATATCTTCCGTTGATCAAAAGCAACTTTAACTCGGGACGCGAACTTGGGGTAGATGGCACGCCGACCTTTTTCCTAATTGGCCCAACCGGCAAATCAATAAAGATCGTAGGTGCGCAACCATATGAAGTCTTTGAAAGAGCTATTAATTCGCTTATAGGGGGTTAGTTTGTATGGCTTTGCAGACGATTCAAACACTCAAGAGCCCGTCATATGGAATTCTATCACTTTTTGTTGCTGGGCTATTCGGTTTGACCCTGATGTACTTTGATGAATTCCTGTTCATTACGCCGTATTTTACATTCTACTTGCCTGTCGAGAAAATAGGAAACTTTGCATTGGATGTTGTGCTAGCTCTCTTGACTGGTATCGTAATGACAGTATCTCTTTATCAAATCAAACTAGTTGGCACTAGAAGGAATGCAGGTAGCAAAGTTGGCTTGACGGGGATATTTGCTGCCTTAGTCGCCGGGGCTTGTCCATGTTATTATCTCGTCCCATTGCTATCAATAGCTGGAGGGCTAGGGGGGATTTTGGGTGCAGTCGGAATAGCATTTTACGCACTTCAGCTTCCAGTAAAGTTGGCATCATTAGGTCTTTTGGGATTTG
>JACPBJ010000015.1 GCA_016180375.1 Nitrososphaerota archaeon
GGCTTCTCGGTTTTGTGAGCCCAAACCCTCAGGCATACCTAGGAGTTTTTGTCGCGATTGCAGTTTACATTCTATCCGTAGTATTTGCGAGAACTGTAGTTGGTAATGTGCAACAATCAGATAGAAACAAGCTATTCACTGCTGGGCTGGGCGGCTACATCATGCTGTTCCTCTTCGTCTGGATTCTTTACAATACCCTCATCTTGGCTAAGTAGGCCTTTCTCCAAGGCGAGTTTGTGGAACTTTTTCCACGTCGAGAAATAGCCCCTATCGAAGTCGTCTGACCATATAGAAGATTCCCTCTGGCTCAGCATCTTGCGGATTCTTGCCATATCCATCTGTAAATTGAAAGGAAGAACCGGAGATTTGGCTGACTGCATTGCAATAAGACCTTCAAGAGCTGCAGCGGCTCCCAAAACTCGATTGCTTGTACTATTCTTAAGACCTGTATCTAGAATGGTCTTGGCTTCCTGAAACTTCTTCTCTATTATGAGGGAAAGGCATTGTTCAATGTTCTCTGCTGAGCCCATGTTGCTTAATCACTAATCCCGCTTTCCGTTATTGTGAAGCTGTTCATGCGCCCGTCAGCCCGGATGGCAACTATAAACCTGCCCCGGCTCTCCAGTTTGATGCGCTCCGCAATTGCTTTAGATGTGACTTGAGAGAATGCTTCGCGAACTTCCTTCGATCCTTCAATGCCGGGTTTTGCTCTCACACCATTCGTTATCGCAATTGACAGCGTCTTTTCCATGGCAAGGTAAGAGATTTCATGAATATGCCGTGCGAAAAGGGAGCGAACCTGAATATTGGTAACATCGACTTTTGATGGAAGAAAGTTATTGGATATGTCATCTATGATCAGAAGGCTGGCTCCACCATTCTTTAGAAACTCTGCCACTTTCCCGGGCACTTGTAGCTGCTGATCAAGCGTTAGGCAGCGCATGACGAAAATCATCTGAAGAAGTTTCTCAGGATCAAGGTTCTTTGCTTCTGCCATTTGCGTAATTCTTTCAGGCCTGAAACTTCCTAGAGTGTCGATGAAGAGAGTGTTGTTCCCTGCTACTGAATTATTCAGAGCAAGTTGAAAACAGAGCTGGCTCTTACCAGTGCTTCTTGCACCGTAGAAATCGGTCACGTACCCGCAACCAAGCCCTCCGCCGAGTAACGCGTCGAGTCCAGATGATCCCGCGCTTACCCGCTTGCCTTTTGAAGAAAGTATCCTGTTCTCTTCGATATGCCAAGGGAAAGCTGGAGCAAGACCTCCGAGATCGAAACCAGATATTCTAGCGTCAAAGTCGGTTAGGATAAAAGCGTCCCTTGCCCTCTGTATGGTTAAGGAATCAATGTTTCCAATTTCATCAATTGACCTTGCTGGCATTCTACGGCTTCCGCTTGATATCGCGGCACAAAAAGGGTTGCTATATTGGGAATGTTTTTATTCTCTCAAGATGAGCATGCCACATTGTAAGAGGAACTTTCGTTGTCCCAGACCATCAAGAAACCCCTTAATACGCTCCAGAAGGCTGTAAACAGATCAGTATCGGTCAGGCTGAAGAATGACCTCGAATACAAAGGAAAGATGGTCAATGCGGACCCTTACATGAATGTAATACTTACCGATGCGGAAGAGTTCAGCGCCGGGACCATCTCAGCAAACTTTGGAAAAGTTGTTATAAGGGGCAACAATGTGCTTTTCATCCAGATACAGAAGGATCTCTGATGAAATATGGTGGAAAATAGGAACATTCACGTTGAATCACTCGGAGAGAGAGCATTATCAGACTACGACCTTGAGATAGTCGAGCGCAAAGGTAAGGGACATCCTGACAGTCTGATAGACGGCGCATCTGAAGCCGTCTCAAGAGCGTTATGCAAGTACTATCTTCAGGAATATGGGACTATTCTGCACCACAACGTAGACAAGGGCATCCTCGTTGGAGGGAGATCGAACCCCAGATTTGGAGGGGGAGACGTCGTTGACCCTATATACATCATGGTCGCGGGGAGGGCAGCATCCTTTGTCGAGAAAGACGGCAAGGTATACCAAGTGCCGACAGGGGGCATCGCAGTTTCTGCAATCAAGAACTTCCTCAAGGAAACTATGAGATATTTAGACACTGAAATGCATCTGATTGTCGATTTCAAAATCAGGCAGGGTTCAACAGACCTTATGGGAGTCTTTCAGGACACATCTGCCATTCCCCTTGCGAATGATACCTCGATAGGGGTTGGATACGCTCCTCTCAGCCCTACAGAAAGGCTTGCCCTTGAAACTGAGAAGATGCTGAACTCCAAGAAGCTGAAGAGCGAACTCCCTGAAGTTGGCGAGGACATCAAGGTCATGAGCCTAAGAACTGGGAACAAGGTCAACCTTACAGTCGCAGCTGCGATGATTAGTAGCCTCACTCGTGATGCAAGTCATTACCAGAGCGTTGTAGAAGAAACAAAGAAGATGGTTGAGGATTTGGCAAGCAAGATTACAACAGATGATGTTGCCGTTAGAGTAAATTCCGGGGACAGCTACTCAAAGGGCATCTACTATCTTACAGTTACAGGAACTTCTGCAGAATCCGGAGATGATGGAAATACAGGAAGAGGGAACAGGCCCAATGGGCTCATAACTTCGATGCGCCAGTATTCGATGGAAGCAACCGCAGGCAAGAACCCTGTAAATCATACAGGCAAGATATACAACGTTCTGGCGCAGAAAGCCTCGGACAGAATATATTCTGAAGTAAAAGGTGTAAGGGAAGTTTACGTGAGAATGCTGAGCAGGATAGGAATTCCCATAGATCATCCGCAGGTGGCAAGTGCAGGGCTGGTGCTTGAGAAAGAAGTTCCATTATCAAAGGTTAAGGGCGATATTGAGAGCATTCTTAATGACGAATTAAGCAGGATAACCCAGATCACTCCTCTGATAACAAGCGGCAGCGTAGTGCTCTTCTAACTAACTTCCAATTTTTTCGTTCTTCCCTTCACGTATCCCAGCGCCGCTTCCAGATTACACTCTATACCGTGCCTCCTTTTGAAGAAACTCAAGATGTTGTGTACATCCCTCCGAAGCAGGGTCTCTGCATTTCGATGTGAAACGTCAACAGCCTGAGGCCAGTCTATGAGGAAAATGCTTACTCCATCGTAGAGCACGTTGAACTCGCTGAGGTCTGAATTGATCAGGCCTCCTTTGTAGGCTTTGGACACGTTTAGCAAGATTTTTCGCAGGATTGAAGATGCACGGGGGATCTCCGGCAAGTTAACGAGCAGAGGCCCTTCAATTTTCTCCATCAGGATGGCATGCCTGTCTCTTGCAAAAGCATGAGGCACCGCTACATCAAGAGGATAGAGTTTCTGCAGTGCCTCGAACTCCCTCTTTGCGGCTGCTGAGCTTACCATCAGCCATTGGTGATGGCTTGAATCGCGGTAAGCTCTCTTGCGCGTCGTATCACGGAAACTTATCCTTCCTATTCGGTAGAACTTGATCGCAAGATTTTCGCCCTTGTCGCTCACAACCTCGAATACGTCCGATTCCTTCCCTACCCCTATCGACATGCCCATCCCTGAGATGAGTTCTTTATCGACAAGGCCTCTCAGAGCAAGAGCGTCATAACCGGCCCATGTAAGAGCAAAACCCTTCGGAGTGCTTCGAACAAGATCAAAAGCAGCAGGCCTCCGTAGCCTAAATTCGACCTCCTCTTCGTTAAGGCGTGACTCAACGGCAAGGTATGTAATTGGTGTGAATTCTCCCTTTTCGATTGAGGATTCTAGCGCCCTTAGTACTTTCCAGTCATTCTTCTCGAGTTCTTTTACGACGCGGGCAGCCTGCTGGGCGGTTGACAACTATTACTTGCCATGCTGGCACGTATCAAAAATTGGTATCGGTAGGTTTCTCTTAGACGGAGCCAGCTGTTGGGACCGCGATGGGCCTTTTCCTGCTTACTGCTGCACCAATGAAAGCATTGAATACGGGTTCCGGTCTGCCTGGCCTGCTCACGAATTCAGGATGGTATTGAGTTGCAAGGTAGAATGGATGCGAAGGTATTTCCAGAATCTCTGCTCTCAACCTATTATCACTGAAGCCAGAGAAATGCAATCCCTTGCTTTCGAACAGTTCCATATAGTTCTGGTTGAACTCGTATCTGTGCCTGTGTCTCTGCCTTATCGCCTTTGCACCATAAAGTCTGCTTGCAATACTTCCTTGCTGAATGTCAATGTCATGCCCCCCAAGCCTCATCGTTGCCCCAAGGTTTGCGATTCCCTTCTGCGAGGGGAGAATGTCAATCACAGAATGTTTTGTGTTTGGATCTAATTCTGTCGAGTTCGCAGCATTAAGGCCGCAGACATGCCTAGCAAAGGCAACTACTGCAAGCTGGAAGCCAAAGCACAAACCTAGATAAGGAATGCCTCGCTCTCTTGCATAATTCGCTGCAAGGATTTTTCCTTCGCTGCCCCTCCTTCCAAATCCTCCGGGTATCAGTATTCCATGGTATTCGTCGAGTCTCTTGAGTATGGTGGGGTTCTTTTCGAAATCCTCGCTTTCTATACAATCAACCTTCACCTTTGTGCTGTGCGCAGCTCCTGCGTGATGAAGAGCTTGGTTTACGCTAACGTAGCTGTCAGCTAGGGTTACGTACTTTCCAACCATTGCTATCTTAATTTCATCTTTGGGTACAGCGAAAGAGCGGGAAATTTGGACCCAGTTATTCCAGTCTATAGGTCGTTTTGGCAGATGCAATTTCTCGCTGATAGCATTCAGGATGCCCTCTGTATGGAGTGTCTCTGGAACGTTGTAAATGGATTCAGCGTCAGGGTCGGAAATGACGCTACCCATATCGACGCTGCAAAACATCGCAATTTTCTTCTTCGACTCATCGGAGATGTGCCTCTTGCTTCTTACAACTATAATGTCGGGCTGGATACCAATTCTCCTCAATTCCTGAACGCTATGCTGGGTAGGCTTTGTCTTCTCCTCGCCAACAGCATCAAGCACCGGAGCTAGTGTCAGGTGTATGAAAAGGCAGTTAGACGAGCCCTCTTCAAGGCGCATCTGCCTCAAGGCTTCAAGGAATGGAAGCCCTTCGATGTCGCCAACTGTGCCTCCGCATTCAACAATCAAGACATCTACATCGTTCTTTACTGCAACTTTCCTGATACTCTCTTTTATTGCATCAGTAACATGAGGAATTATCTGGACACACTTTCCTAGAAATTCTCCTCTCCTCTCTGCTTCAATGACATCGAGGTATACCTGCCCAGTTGTGATGTTATGCTCTTTGGAGAGATTGGCATCAAGAAAGCGCTCATACGTGCCAAGGTCCATGTCAGTTTCTCCGCCGTCGTCAGTCACAAAGACCTCGCCGTGCATTATGGGGTTCATCGTCCCTGCATCTACATTGATGTAAGGATCGACTTTGATGCAGGTTACCCTGAAACCGTCTAATTGGAGTAATTTTGCTATTGAAGCAGCGACAATACCCTTACCTAGACCTGACATTACTCCTCCAGTAACGAAAATGTACTTTGGCCTTTGTGTTGGGGAAACAGTATCCGTCGGCATATCGTACCATCGTTAAGGAGTATCTTAACTTTTTCCTATCCTGTTTCTCTGTTATTAGTTCTGGAATTTCGATGTGAAGTTGCTGGTACTATTTTTCGAAAATGCGGGGGGTGGGATTTTACCCTACGGAGAAATGCGGGGGTTTTCGTAAGCCAATCTCACGGTTTTAGGGGATATTCGATGGACAATCAAATAAATGGATCAGGTTGACTTGCCCAACCCGCCGTTCCCCTATTTTTTCAAATGCTGATATTGGATAGAAAGATATCATATTCCAGATTGGACGTGACGCCCGGCACAGCCATCTATGATTGGGTTCGATACATATAAGCAAGAGAGCTGCTCCAAAAGGAGAAACAACTAAGGCAAAAAGCGCGCGCGAGCTAATCACCTTCAGACCCTCTGGGGAGATTCATTCGCCCAGGTAATACCACAAGCCGCTGTTACAATCAGAGCAAATGGCTACCCTTACGAACCATGTATGATGGTCGTGGTCTAGGACGAAACAATATCGCCTGTCTTCGGGTCGGTTGCAATCAATTCCGTTCTTCGCGTGACACTCGGCGTGCGTCAGTCTACAGCATGCGCATTTGTCTCCTTGCTCCCTCAGAAGATTGTCTCTTATCCTTCTTCTTTCCGCTTTGTCGAATGGATAGACTACCGTCGTATGATGGGTTGCCAGATAGGTCTGGAACATCTTTCTTTGCTCGTCTGAAGGGCTTTCCACCGTGCCTTCGGTTGAATACCTATAGTCGATTTCCTGTTTGAAATTCCTCACGTCTTCACGAACGTCCCGTTCCTCCCTCTGAAGCGTCTCCTTCCTGACATAAAAAAAGTTAATGCATCACGCAGCGCGAGCGGGCGCGCTCTGGACCAATCAATACTCCTCACTTCAAGAGAATTAACCAGAGTCCTCCTATTGATAAATCCTACATCTTGCTGCTCGACCTCTTGAATCCGAGATTATACTCTTCCTCACTAACTCTTCTCTTGGCAGTAAAATCCGAATTGAAATGAAGCGCGATATGAACCATCTCTTGGTTGGGCGACGCACCATGCCAGTGGATCTCACCTGGAGCAAGTAGAACCGTATCCCCTTTGCCTATCTCCTTCACCTCCTGCTTTCCAGAATGCATCTCTACTCCTACCCTCCCTCTCCCTGATATCACTATGAGAACCTGACCGCTAGGGTGGTTATGCCAGAAACTTCTGGATCTTGGTGCGGAGGTAACATGGAGGACTCTTAAAGGAACAGATTTCAAATCATTGATCCAGACCCTTCCTGTGAAGCGGGCACTACCCTGAGGCTTCCCAATCCCTGTCGGACGAAGGATTTCCATAGGAAGTCGTCATCTTGTCAGAATTTAGACTTTGCCTGCATTACCACTATGCGCGCGCTGACCATCCAGATAACCGCGGCACCCTGATTGTTTGGATCGTAGTAAAATTAACGCCGTTGGGGAGTTTCACGTCATCGCCTAGTGGGCTTACGGATAAAGGATGCTGGAATTTTCTCCGCCGTTCCTAGGAAAAAGATTACCATCTAGAAAATCTGGGAAACTGGGAACCAAAATGTGATGTCCGGCTCGTCGAGCCATTTAGAGGTCGCGTTCTTAAGGTCATCAAACCATCAATTTGGACTGATAGAAAAAGAAAGCTCCCGATTACATTCTCTTTCCCAGTTTCCCGGATTTAGGCATTGTATTAGCTAAACTTGTTCAACAGACTAACCTGTAATACACAGGGGGAGGGAATTGAAACCACGACCCCGTCACGATAAAGGCCTCTGGTCTTATCCCAATCTGTCA
This sequence comes from Nitrososphaerota archaeon, assembly GCA_016180375.1. GTDB lineage: Archaea > Thermoproteota > Nitrososphaeria > Nitrososphaerales > UBA57 > JACPBJ01. The sequence continues at coordinate 7,360 of JACPBJ010000015.1, forward strand.
TTCTCCAATGATGGGCTGATTTGCATCAGAAATAGATGAACGAGCATCCAGAGGGTTGAGCGTCGGTTCTCTCTAAAGAAGATCGTGCTACATAATATTTCCCGTCTCCTAGTTGTCTGAACAGCTTATCTTATTATGTTACCGCTTGCAAATACTTGCATTTGGCGTTACAGCAAGTTACTTTAGAAAGATATACTGCTAGCCTTGATACAGCTTACATCCTTCTACTTACATCGCTAAACTTCGTTGCGGTTATCTTCTATAGGAGCAACAATGTATTTCCTTGACTGAATCCAGAATACGCGGATTCGCTAGTTGTTGGAATCGCTGAATTATTCATCTTCCAAGTTTTGACTCAAGCTCGAGCAATGATTACACATTCTTACAGCTTGAGATGGGAGGCTTGGAAGGTCCTGTTCATCAATTTTCCCATGATTTTCATTATTTTACCTGTCATGTTTAGAGTAGGTAAGGTGCCACTTCCTTTTCCTGATTTGCTAGCATCGGCAAGTTTCTTTATCGCAATTTCCCTCTTTTTCTTCGCCCTCTTTATCAGCACACTCACTTCGGTTTGGATATCAAATTGGTTGTACAGGAACTTTGAAAAAGCCGTAAGACAAACCAAGCCCGAAATTTCCCCATTCTTCACGCCTCTAATGAAAGGGACCGCACAGCAAATACTGGCCTACTCAGTGTTGTTTTCTGTTCTTGTTGCTGTTGTTTTTCAAATTACCATCCTACTGCCAGCACCTTATGGACTCGTGGCACCTTCTATTTTTGCTGTAACACTCTTCTTAGTCATATTTGGGCGGGTTATTGCTAGAAAGAGCTTAACGTGGATGTTTCACAGGAAGAGCTAGAGAAACTACTCCGGGTTTCGACTAGTTTGTCCCTCTAATGGAGCTCCCTCTCGTTTAACAAATAGGTCAATTGTTTGTCCCTCCCTGTACGGCTAGCTAACCTACAGCGTGATCTACAATTCTTGTCTTAGGAAGAAATTTTTCCGTAGAATACTCGTTCTAACATC
>JACPBJ010000016.1 GCA_016180375.1 Nitrososphaerota archaeon
CCAATAACCTACGTCGGCATCGGAATAGGCGTAATCATAGCAGTCGTGGGAATCGTTCTAAGCAGAAGGGGAAGACAAGCAACATAGTGGGATTTATCCCACTTTTTCTTTCTCTTGGAAACCACAATCGTTTATGAGAAGGAAAATTATTCAATTCGTCAAAGGTTCTATCTTATTGACTTCCATTCCACCTTTCTGAATTAACGTTCTTAGATTCTATCTTCCCACTCTTACTCGTAAATGGGCCCTCTGACATTAGTTTGAACAAATGGATCTAGCAGCATTCCAAGTTGATAGTGCACGAGCGACCATCTCCATTATGACAAGTTATTCTTAGCTCCTCGCTAACTCTAGTACCTTCTTATCAGATTCATGCTTCATTATGTTCGTCAATTGTCGAAACATGGATAGGAAAATACCTAACCATTTATAGAGGGCTATCGTAAGGAACGGAGGAGGATAGGGGCATGGTGGGCAGGGAGATCCTGTCACAATAAGCAACAGCTTGTTATCATTGAAACACCCCTAGCCTCCCCCTTATTGACCTCTGTTAAGATTAGTCTTTACTATTTGCAGTCACCCTTCGCAGAATAAACTTAACCAATAAACAAGTGGTGTCATATCGTTAGACACCATCTCAAGCCAGTATAAATGCACCAACGCAAGTCTAAGAATTGCTCCAATCGCAAGCCTGCGTACGCGTAGCATACCATTGTCTTCCCCCATCAGTTGCCAGCTAGAAGGGTTCCAAGTCCAGTGGGATTTGAACCCAAAGCTTAGGTTGCGGCGACAGCGTCTTTAAATAAAGCTGAATTGCTGTTATACGTGTATAACCGTGCAGACAAAGTCAACGCTCAGGAAATGGGGTAACTCTTTCGGGGTAATAATACCGAAGAAGCTAGTCGAGGAAGAAGGCTTCAAGGAGGGCGAACAGGTTACGATTTCGGTTAGTAGGGTAGTTGACATAAGGTCCTTGCGCGGCAAGCTCCCTCTGAAGGATTTGCAACAGGCCAAAGACGAAATGAGGAAAGGTTGGAGTGACTAGGTATTTCTATGACAGTTATGCTGTATTAGCCTATCTCAGTGATCGCCCAAGCTACAGACCCTACTTCGAGGAGAACGACGGAGTTCTGACGAAACTTAATCTTATGGAGATCTATTACAAACTACTTCCGGTTCACGGGGCTCGGGCTACCAGAAGAGCACTCTACACTTTCTCAAAGTACTTAATGGACTTTGGCCTAAATGACATAGAAGGCTCTATGAAGCTCAGGTCAAAATTAAAGAGTGATGGACTCGACGTATCTTATGCCGACGCTTTGGGTTACTATCTGGCCTCTAAGATGAACGTCAAATTTCTGACTGGGGATAGGGTCTTCAGAGTATTGCCGAATGTCGAATTCCAGGCATAAGATCCACAAACACAATGTTGACGTTGGGGTTCTTAATCGCGGCGACCGCATTTTCTAGAGTCGTCTTGATATGACTTCTGCATTCAATTGCGGAAAGACTTCTCGCAGAGGCCGGGGAGTCTTGTCTTCGAACACCCTAGCCCCTGTAAGAAGAAAGAAAGCATAGAGCCCTCTGAAGATATGAGGGCTTCACTACTTTTTTCCACCAGGTTCTGAGCAATCCGGTTGCTAAGGCCTAATGCGAGTGATTACTTGGACTCATCGCTGTTTTCTTACCGACTGACAGTCGATGACGGTTCTGTGTTTCATTACCAAGAACACTGGTAATCAAGGACAGATTCAGAGTCTACCTAAGAGTGTTTGTGCTATCGTCTGCGGATCTGATCTCCTGCCTTATTGCTGTGGATGGTCTCATACATCCTGAAAGCAACTAATAAAGCTGAGGCGACGGTTAGCAAGCCTATCATGTTGATGGAGAAAGGAATATTGATTAAGTCTGCCAGCACACCCGAAAAGACCGCGCCTACGGCGTACCCCACATCTCTCCAAAACCTGTAAGTGCCCAGCGATTCTGCCCGCCACCTCGGATGCGCAACATCGCTAACCGCAGCAAGTAAGGTGGGGTATACAAGTGCAGTTCCAAGGCCTATCAGACAGCTCCCCACAATCCATCCTAGAATATTGTTTGAAAATACTGTAAGCCATATCCCAGCAGCTTGAGTTAACTGTCCAGAAACTATCAACCATTTTCTGCCCAGTCTATCACTCATAGGGCCCGTCGCTAGCTGAAGTACGCTCCAAACACCTGGATAGAAGGCTTTGATGAAGTTAATTGTACTTACATCAAGGCCCTTGGATGCAAAGAATAGTGGGAATAGCCCCCACGACATTCCGAAGATTAGGTTGTTCACCAGCCCAGCAAAGCAACTTGATGATAGCGCACGATCCTTTAGCGTCGTAAACACAAAGACGCTTTTGGGAGCTGGGCCCTCATTCTGGCTCTGGTTTGATCTCTGCTTTGCTTCTAGCATTGCATATTGCTTGGTCTCCTTTACCTTGAGGAGGGAGAGGATTAGTCCTGCAGCAGTGAAGCCTATGCCAAGGTAAAAGGGCTCAGGCCTCAGATTGTATAGGGATGCAATGTAGCCAGATGCTATCAAGGTGATGGAGACCGCAAGATAGCCCGCAAACTCGTTAAGGCCCATGGCAAGGCCCCTGTTAGCAGGGCCAACAAGGTCAATCTTCATTATCACGGTCATCGACCATGCGAAACCTTGGTTAATACCGAGTAGCATGTTCGCGAAAACTATCCACCACCAGTTCGGGGCCAAAATAACCAGAATCGGCACTGGGACCGCCAGTAACCATCCAAAGATTAGTAGCTTCCTTCTTCCGAACCTGTCCGCAAGCCTACCGGCATAGTAGTTGCAGAAGGCCTTTGTGATGCCAAAGCTGAAGATGTAGGAGAGGATTACCGTGTTAGATGTGAGCCCGAACTCTTTCTGGCCGATCAAAGGAACAAGGGCGTAGAAACCTACAAGCGCGCCAACGAAGGCATTGACCACAACTAGTACAATGAATTGGTTGAGGTTTGCCCGAAGGCCTAACGTCAAAAAAGTGAAGTCGCCCTCCGTGCGATAATGTGCGATTTACTACGGCTAGGTTGGTATCGCACAGCGGTTGGGTCCTTCTTCCAGCGCGCTTAGTCTAGTAGGGCCATAACGAACCTCTCCTCTGTTAATTCGGAGTATCTCCAGGTGGTTTGGGGGCTTTGAAGGGATCTTAGCCAAGACCTGCTTCAGGAATTCTTCTCTATCTGCATCTACGATTGGCATTCTCTTCCGAATCTCTCCGATTGTAGCGCTAACCGCTTTCAAAAACTCAATATATACCGATTGGCTGAAGTGTGCTGGCAAAACTATAACATTCTCTGACAACTTAAGTAGCCTTTCTTGATAGGTATCGTAGAGGTCAAGGGCGTACTCTCTCGCATTATTACCGAGGTCTGGTCTACCTACCCCCTCCACGAAGAGGGTATCGCCCGTGAGTATGTACCTGTCTTGAACAAGGAAACTGGTGCTTCCCTTCGTATGACCCGGAGTATGCATAGCCTCAATTGTGACTCCTCCATCCCCCAAAGTCACAGTGTAACCATCTTTCAAAGGCGTAAAGTCAGCGTACCGGAAACCATCAAGCGGGTTAAGGTAAAATCTTGCTCCATTATCACGAGCTAACGCACGAGCCCCAGAAACGTGGTCAGCTTGTTGGTGCGTATCCATCACATGAACGATCCTCAGCCCCTCACTCTGTGCTATGGCTTCGTACTCCTCGATATGCATTGAAGGATCTATTATCGCACACTGGCCCTGGTAGGCTGCAATGTAAGATGCACAGCCTTTGCCAAGCCTCCTAATCTGAAGCAGCTTAAAGTCCGTTACATCATCTGCCGCGACTGGAACGGTATCATAGATGTTGTTCCACGCGGCCAGTCCACCTGCCAGGCTTCTTGCGTTGTAACCTTTGCTTCTAAGAAACTTGGCCACCTCTGAGCTTTTTACTCCGTGCGCGCAGACAGTGATGATTTCCTTATCCTTAGGCAGACTGGATGGTGACTGAGGCAGATGCAGAACATTAAGGGGGATGTTGAGGCTCCCCTGAATCCTCCAATCCCGATACTCTTGAGGCTCTTGAATATCCAATATGATGGGACGATCGGAAATAGGACGAGCCAAGCGAAGCTTCAGCTCGATCGGTGACATTGCGGTTCGATTTTCGTCAATTTTGCTCAAGACCGAGGTCGCCTGGTGATACTTCTCATTCCGGATCTTGCCATTTTTAAGACTTTTTCGCAAGGTCTGCGTTTCGTTCATAAAATTTGCCAATATCCGAGGATCCTGGTAGCATGAAGGATCTGATTCGGACAGGACCTCTTGTACTATAGCTACGCAATTGGTCAATTCGAAGATCCCTGCTTTGCCAACCATTCTAAACGGATCTGCGGTCAGGTTCAGTTATTCCATAAACTTCCAGAAATCTTCTCAGAAATTGGCTCGTGTTAATGTGGTTCTAGGAGTAGGGTATGTATCTGACGAGAAAAACACGCGCGACAAGGTATCGGAATGGAAGTAGCCAAGCTTCCAACACCTTCCTTTCTGGATAACTTTTCCGTAGCCAAGACGGGAATTGCGGTAGATGTGCTCACCTGCTCCATAACCTTTGGGCTACCAGAGCCCGTGTACGTTAGAACCTAGGGGATTCGGGCGGTTTTCCTTTACCACCGCAGCGACTTTGAGTTTATATATCGGGATACGAAATTACAATAGACAGTGATGGGCATTCCTTAGTAAGGTAACCTGGGCCGCAATAGTAGCTGCTGTCGTGGTAGTTGCCGCGATTGGAGTTTTCTTTGCTCTACCTAAGGCCCCGCAGGTTAGGACTATCGAGTTGGAAGCTAGGGACTTTGGATACAATGGCGTAAAAGGGGGGCCCGCGATACAAATCAAGGTAGGGGAGACAGTAGGAATAGTTCTAAATAATGCGGGAGGCTTGCCTCACGAATTCAAGGTTGTTCAAGATGTCAAGATGTCAATGGCTGAGTCTATGGAGCCGATATTCAATGGAGCTGCTACTAGGGTAATCAAGCCAGGCGAGACTGACAGCATCACTTTTGTGCCAACAAAGGCTGGCAAGTACTTCTACGGTTGCTTCATGGACGAAGGGACAAAACCTGACAGACACTCCGATAGAGGCATGTTCGCAGAGTTCATCGTTCAAAATTGACCCATGCATCCGAATCTGAATTTGAACTTAATTGGGTTTAAATACCGTCGATCTCATATTCTGTCGATCCTCATAGGTATACAGCATTGTTTGATTGTGTTCGTCGATTGACGAAGAAAAACCCGAAGCAATCTCTTCAGCATGGGACAACTTACCCTCTTCTTTCAGAAGCACCAACAGCACGTCGGCATCCGAATCGTACTTCAGCCTATAGTTCATACCTCTTCCTCCTAACAGGGTAGAACGTAATGACCAATATAATGCCTTTGCGTTCTTCGTGCACAACCCTCAGTGCAAATTCCTTGTCTATCACTTTCATCGAGAAGGTCTGTCTTTCGCTTCTATCGACTCGACCTGGCGAAATTATTGCATCAATTACTTGGTCTTCTGATACTCTAAAACCGAATCTGCGCAGTAGATTGAACTTTTCTGTAGCATGCTTGGTAAATGTTACTTTCCTCAAAGGTCACTTGGTATGGCTGTTGGGGTGGAGTTATAAGAGATTCATGGGTTTGGGAGCAAGAAGAATTTCTTGCTTTGACGTAAGCATTCCAAGACTTCCTTGGCCTGAATCCTAACATGTCGCGCCTGCATCTGTATCTTCTTCCGCAGAAATGTTACAGATTTGAACACGAAGGTTATTTATCTCGGCGAGCGCACTCATCGGATGTCCCGGTGGCCTAGATTACGCGGCGGCCCCTTTTCCACGGCGCGTGTGTATCAAATTCCACGGGCTGATTCTCATAAGACAGTAAACTATCCTTGACGGGAGAGAAGGTGAAGGTTTCTACAGCCGAAGGATACGACGAGCTGGATCTAGCACATGCTACCTTGGAAATCGACGGCAAGAGAAGAATATTGCCAATATTGGTGAGCAGAAACATAGATAGAGTTCTCAAAGGAGTCATAACACTTGAATCGATGCAGCTACTTGTCAACCCGATGACTGGCAAGCTTGAGGAACATGCGGCCCTGCTTTATCTTACAGTCCAATCAAAGCGATACCGATGGCGAGCGGATGCGCTCTTGCACCAAAGGAGATAGTGCAGGAAGAATATAGCAGGCAGCATCAGGGCTATGTTGCTCTGCACGGTAGAAGCGATTACATATCCTATGCATCCTCATGGATGTACAGCATTGTTTGATTGCATTCGTCAATTGACGAAGAAAAACCCGAACATGTCAGGGATTTATATACTGGGAATCGGTTGACTTGGTCGATGATAAATAGCAGATGGCTGGTGTTATCGGTTTCTGTAATAGCAATACTCGTCTTCAGCACGGTGTTCGTCGCTGTTCCAATTACTCCCCGTGCATCTGCACAAGCTCAACTTCCAAGAGAGCAGAGGAACTGGGAATATATCAACCACGATCAGCAGGGTGGGAGCTATAACCCGCAAAATCAGATCAACAAGGATAATGCTCAACTACTTGAGCTACAGTGGATCATGCCATACCCTCCCAAGCAATACCCAGAATATCCACCTGGGTCTGCTTTCGGCTCTAGGACTCCGGCTATTGTTGTGGATGGGATAGTCTACGTAGCAACAGAGCTGCAAGACATAATGGCAATAGACGCAGCTAGCGGAAAGCGGCTCTGGACGGCCAGGCCTGAGTATGAAGTGAAAGCTTTCCAAGCTAAGAATACACACGTTCGGACAGGAATTGGACTTGGCGCCCACATACATGCCATAAACTATTACAAAGACCTGGGAGTCGTAATTACGAACAGTATCTTCTGCGAGGTAAATGCATTCGATGCACTAACTGGAAAAGTCAAATTCAAGATATCGAATACCTGTGGGACCCCTGAAGAGGCAAAGGCATGGGGCAACCAAGGACTATATGGAGGTGGTGGAAGTCATCCTCCAGCTATCTTCGGAAACATCCTTATTCACCCGGAGGCGAGCAGTATCGGCTACGGGGCACGAACCTTCTTCTCGGGCTACGATATTACTACTGGAAAGCGGCTCTGGCAGACATTCTTGCAGCCTCCAGGAGGAGATCTCCAACCAGATCCAGACTGGGCACTTCGAGAATGTGACAAGGGTTGGTTCTTCAATGCTAAACAGTGGTATGCAGGAGGCAAGATTGCGACTCGGTGCAAAGATGTTAATCCTGAGGTTCTAAAGGGCGATTGGATAGCTACCTTCGATGATGCCATGGCTGGGGCTAAAAAGGGCAAGGTCCATGATGCGAATACTGTCACCAACATCTGGGGCCACTACCCGGTTGACCCAGAAACTGGTATTGTCTACATAGGCACTGGAGAGAACTCTCCTTGGGGTAACTCGACCCATCATCCGGGGCCAAATCTCTATGCTGACACCATACTCGCGCTAGACGCTAGAACTGGCAAATTCGTCTGGTGGTTCCAGAGCGGCCCTCACGATCACTGGGACTGGGACTGCTCATGGAATGGTCACTTGACGAAGATCGACAATAGAAAGGTGTACATTAAGGCTTGCAAGAACGGCGTTATGTTCGCATTGGACGCTCTAACGGGTGAACCAATATGGGCCCATGACATGGGAGGTCCTCCAGGCACCTGCACCAAGGAGATCATGGCTGTAGAGGGCAAGATCTGCCCAGGCGGGTTAAAGCGGGCAAAATATGCGACTATGGACTGGCTCGATCCTACGAGCAAAGAATCCATGACCAAACCTTGGGCCAACTATCCCGATACAAAGCCGTACCAGCAGAGCGGGGGAGGCTCCGGGATTGAGAGCGATACAGCATGTGATGCTAAACGATGCTATATGGGCGGAGTCAATCTCCCAGTCTGGCAATCCGTTGGACCGGTTTTCCCAGGAGCGCAGGGAGGAAAGAAGCCCTTAAGCCCTCCTACAAGAGGCCCACAGAACGCGACGATAGAGGCAGTCGATAAAAATACGGGTAAGTTACTTTGGAGTTTCTTCCTGCCTAGCGGCTTCAGGGGAGGCCTGACAAGTTCAGGCGGGGTGTTGTATGCCGGGTCAGGTGACGGGTTCCTGTACATGTTGGATACTGAAACCGGAAAGTTGATACAGAAAAAGCTGGTCGGCACACCACTGTTTACTCAAGTAACTGCAGGAGCAGACGCTAACGGTAAGATGAAAATCTTCGTTCAAACGAGCAATGCTTTCGGACCATGGGGGCAGTCAGTGCCCGGTGCACTCATGGCATACGGTCTACCGGATAAACTTCCAGAACCTCAAGTGATTACGAAGGAAGTGATCAAGGAAGTCGTGAAGGAGGTTCCGAAAGAAGTCATTAAAGAAGTCATAAAGGAAGTACCCAAGGAAGTCATAAAGGAAGTACCCAAGGAAGTCATAAAGGAAGTACCTAAGGAGGTTACGAAGACCGTAACCGTAGAAACCCTGAGTCCGATCACATACGTGGGCATAGGACTAGGTATCATCGTAGCAGTCGTTGGAATCGTAATAGGCAGAAGAGGAAGAAAGGTCGCGTAGTGGGATTAATCCCACCCCTCTTTATTTGATTATGTTATCGTGAGATCCAACTTATTTTTCGACTAAAATAATAAAGAGGCTTCCCAATAATCCAAAGATAAGGAACTGTCAAATTGAAGATAGGCATAGTCTTGAACACAAAAGAACCAGAAACTGTGTGGAACGCTTTGAGGTTTGGTATAACTTCCCTCTTGGGCGGGCATGGGGTAAAGGCCTTCCTTTTAGGCAATGCGGTGGAAATCGAAAAGATTCATGATGCGAAATTTGATGTTTCAGGGCAAGTACAGAAATTTCTGTGCCGGAGGTAAAATGATGGCCTGCGGAACCTGCCTAAAGATGAGGAAGATGGATTCGATTGAGCTCTGTCCTGTCTCATCCATGCGTGATCTGCTGGAAATGGTAGAAGAATCTGAGAGAGTCCTCACTTTTTCATGATAGACTCTAGAACCAGTGGCGCATCCAGTACTTCTCAAAAAGAACCTTTTGCATGTGCCAAATCCTGTTCGGCATGTGGAATTCTATCTCTGGTCTTGGTTTGGCTGTGAAGATTCCCTTGACAAAAGCACTCTTACCTTGTCCTACCTCCAAGAAGCACGAACCATGACCGTCCCATACCTTCGCTTTCCCCTTTCCCTTCACCTCAAAGGCAATGTTGTTCGCTACGACTTCAGCCTGTCCGTGAGCAAAAACACCTGCTTTGGGAAGATACGGAACATATCCATTTGGAGTAGATATGGATGCTACATCTCCAACGGCATAAACTCCTTTGTGCTTTGTTTCGAGTGTTTCTGGGTCCGCTGGAATCCAACCCGTTTGATCTGTTAGCCCTGCATCAATGACTGGTTTAGGAGCGCTGTGCGGAGGGACGCAGAAGAGCAAATCATAAGCAATAGTACTACCATCTTCAAAGCGCAGACTATTTTGTCCAACCTCCGTAAGCTTCACTTTTGAATGGTACTCTATCTTTCGAGATTTGAGTAACTCCGAAACCTTGCCTCCGATTTCAGGACCCGCTGCTGGCAGAGGCATACCTTCAGGGGTGAAGAATTCTAGTTTCACCTTCACTCTCATACCCTTTCTCGTGAAGTAATCGTCAAGAAGCAGAGCCACTTCGTAAGGAGCAGCAGGACACTTGAATGGTGTACGCGCTATCCCTATTGCTATAGTTCCTCCAGAGAATTTGCTTATTGTATCCTTGAAGCGAAGTGTTGATTCAAGATCATAAATATGGTGAGCATACTGGCTTAACCCCGGAATAGTTTCTGCAACGTATTCGGCTCCCAGCACTATTATCAAGTAATCGTAGGGTAAGTAACGCTTGGTCATCTTCACGTGCTTTTCGCCAAGATCTATTGACGTGACCTCGTCAGTCACAACATCTATTCCCTTTTTCTTCAAACTCCCCAGATCCTTCTGAACCTGCTCTGGTTTCCTCAGCCCCAGCATTAACCAAGAATAAGACGGTGGAAACTGGAAGACCTTCTTTCTCTCAATCAGAGTAACCTTGGCTTCAGCCGCAAGTTTTTCCTTTAACAAATTTGATGCAACTAATCCTCCAACCCCTCCACCAAGAACCAAAATTCTTGTGCTAACCATAAGAACCTCATCAAGCTATAGGATGAGCGAGGATATAAGATTAGTAAGCCAGCAATGCCTCTTAAATACGCTAGTTCAAAGGTTCCCTCCTCATGAATTCGATACTCAAAACTCCCTTGATTCTTATCAACTTCAAGACATATTTGGAAGGAACAGGCAAGAAAGCCTTCAGACTTGCGAAGATTGCAGAGAAAGTAAGCTTGGATACTGGGGTTCAGATTATAGTAACTCCGCAGTACTCCGACATACCCAAGATAGCCTCAAAAACGAAAATCCCCGTGTTTGCACAGCATATTGATTCTGAAGAGGCAGGAGCGCATACGGGCTACGTACTCCCTGAAGCCATACTAGCAGTTGGGGCTGTGGGAAGCCTTCTGAACCATTCGGAGAAACCTCTTACACTTGACAGAATTGATCAATCAATCAAGAGATGCAATGATTTAGGGCTAATTTCATGCGTATTAGCCAACGCTAAAGTTGATAGTGCAAAAATAGCAAGGCTGAAACCAGACATGATGGTAGTCGAGGTGCCCGAATTGATAGGAACTAGAAGAGCAATTTCTACGGTCAAGCCTGAGCTGATAACCAATACCATCAAAGAGGTAAGAAAGGTGAATCGAAACGTTATCCTGATAGCAGGTTCGGGGGTCTCAACAAAGAAGGATGTAACAAGAGCGATAGAACTTGGCATGCAGGGGGTAGGCTCGAGTAAGGCAGTTATGAAAGCAGAAAATCCCAAAGAAGTACTTTACGAAATGGCCAACGCCCTTATGAATACGAAGTAATTTACACCAGAGTGTACACCCTGCGCCTTGTGTCGTTTGGATCTCTACTTTCTTTGATCGCATTTTGTGCAACTAAAGAATCCAAAGATGATTGAACAGTTCTTCTTGGAAGCCCGGACAGTTGAATTATCGCCGTTTGATCAAGGAACTTGTTGCTCTGTATTAGATGATAAACAAATTTCGTAGCAGGTGAACCCTGAATGTTCCTGCTTGCTTTTATCATGCCAAAAGTATCTCCTCTAAGTTGCTGCCTTTGAGTCTCCAAGGCTCCAATACTTGCAAATGAAACGTTACCTAGGTCAACTCCAGCTCCAAAATGAACTATCAAAGCTGCCTGCTGCTCTTCTAAAGGAGCTTCAAACATCAATTGATCATAAGGAAACTTGTTCACAATAGCTTCGACCCAGTTCCATTTTATCGAGCCATTCTCATCGTATATTCCAACCGATTTGCCAGATTCCCTCCCCTCAAGAATGACATACTTGCTTCCCAGATCTTGCGCTTTCTGCACTCCTGCAATAGTTTCCTCAAGGCTCAGCTGATTCTTTGGATCTTTCTTGCCCACTTCTATAACAAAATCTAAGCCATTGGAGAGAATCTCGGCTACAAGGTCCTGCTTCTTTTCCCCAAGGTCGGTTATGCCTTCGCTTACCTCAATTATGTCAAAGCCCACTTTCCTAGACACCCTTATCATTTCTGTAGCTTTTCCCTTCGTAACAGCGATTTCAAGCAAAGTTCCTCCAGTCGAAACTCTTACAGAGTTTCGATGATAGAATCCTATCCTTGAGGCAAGTTTTTCCTCGCTCAGCAATGTTGAAAGGCCCCAGCCTATCTTTACAACGTCGACACATTCTGCCAACGCTTCAAATTCCCCCTTGTCCGTGCCTTGAAGTCTATCTAAAACCATAGTAATGCCTTTACTTCTAGGCTTCGCTTGCCTTGAAGGAAAGATGTCACCAAGGAACCTTTCTGTGAGCATTTCTATGCCAATTCTGCTCATTTATGGCAGGTTTATACGCATTTCCAATAGTTTATTAATATAACGGCGTTATAGTATTTGAGTGAGCGATGCAAGAACATATCGCAGTCCGCACAGTTGCCATAGAATACGCTCCATATGCAGGTTATGGAGCTGCTAGCTTGAGCCTGCACTCCAGGATATTTTCCCTTTCTTGCATGCTTTGTTGTTGTATTTGTTAGTGTAGAAAACGGAGGTAGCATTATTTGAGGTCATCCGTCAAGTTATTACTTTCAGCTGGGATACTAATAGCGGTTCTAGCATCTGCTCTGGTTGGAGGGTCGGTAGAAAGTAACGTAGCACAAAAGGTGAAGAGCTCAAACGACATAACAACAATCAGGGTAGGGCATTTTCCGAACATCAACCATGCAGCTGCCATAGTCGGATTGGCAAGAGGGACTTTCAAAGAGGCACTTTCTGATTTGGAGATCGAGACGACCCTCTTCAACGCTGGTCCTTCAGCAATTGAAGCACTGTTTGCTGGGCAGATAGACATTACATACATCGGGCCGAACCCCTCGATAAACGGATACATCAAATCCTATGGGAAAGCTGTCAAGATAATTGCGGGAGCTGCAAGCGGCGGAGCAGTATTCGTTGTTAGAGACAATGCGGGAATAGATTCTGCATCTGACTTCCATGGAAAGAGGTTCGCTTCTCCTCAGCTTGGAAATACTCAGGATGTTGCCCTGCGGGCCTACATAAAAAGCAAGGGTTACGAGCTTGCTGAAAAGGGAGGCACTGTTAGAGTTCAACCCGTTGCCAACCCCGACATACTGACACTATTTCTCAAGAAGGAGCTTGATGGTGCATGGGTACCAGAACCTTGGGGTGCAAGAGTGGTAAAGGAAGCAGGTGGAAAGATACTTGTCGATGAACGGGAGCTCTGGCCCAACGGAGAATTCGTAACGGCAAACGTTCTGGTGAGGACTGACTTTCTTAAAGAGCATCCAGACATTGTGGAGAAATGGCTCAAGGCACATGTAGAGACGATTCTGTGGATCAACGCGAACAAAGAAGAAGCCTCGAAGATTGTAAATGGCGAGATCAAGAGGCTTACAGGACAGGGCATCAATGAAGAGATTCTGCAAGAAGCACTTTCAAGGATGAAGATAACCTACGACCCGGTAAAGCAATCACTGATAAAATCGGCAGACGACGCGTTCAAGTTGGGCTACTTGGGCGATAAGAAGCCTGATCTTTCGAACATCTACGATCTTTCCATCCTCAACAAGGTTCTGCGCGAAAAAAGGTTATCCATCATAGGATAGGTGGTATAATGTCCAGACTAGAACTTAAAGGCATAACAAAGAACTACGAGAACGGCAATGGAGGCTTGCTTGCCCTGAATAATATAGACCTAACAGTCAATGATGGAGAGTTTCTATGTATAGTTGGACCTTCAGGATGCGGCAAGTCAACTCTACTCAATATAGTCGCAGGTTTAGAGAAGCCAGATTCAGGAGAAGTGCTTCTTGATGGCAGACCTGTAAATGGAACATCTCCTGACAGGCTTCTAGTCTTCCAAGAAGGCGCTCTATTCCCTTGGCTTACGGTAATGCAAAATGTGGAATTTGGGCTGAAGATCTCTGGCGTTGAAAAAGAGAAGCGGGACCACATAGCCAGAAAGTATCTGGAGATGATGCATTTATCGAAGTTTGACATTATGCTTTTCCCTGAGTCATTCGGCGCGGTTGAAACCAGAAGACCGGAACGCAGTGCCCTGGGTACTGGCCATATCGTTCGAAGAAAGTCTGACCCCTTTGCTCAATCCTATATTGATGCCAGCGTCTATCATATACTGCGTTGGGACGACGAATCTCCACCCTTAAGCCGCATTGACGAATACAGTGAAATGGTGGAACGCGATATTCCAGAAGCAAAAACGCGTTTATCGATTTTACAATCAGCCATAGGGCATTTAAATCAGCCGGGGCAAATTCGGATATCCGGGCATTTAATGAACGAGCAAAT